>JACCVE010000530.1 GCA_013698285.1 Chloroflexia bacterium
CGTGTCCGGCACGCCCGCCCTGGCCAGCGCCGCCAGCATCGGCGGCACCAGGAGGTGATCCGGGCAAGCCCGGGTCGCGTCGGTGATCGCGATCACCACCGACCGCGCGCCCCGCGCCAATTCTCCCAGCGCCGGGCTGCCCAGCGGCGCCCCGATCGCCCGTTCCGCCGCCCCGGCCGGATCCGCCAGCGCCTCCCGCGCCGACGAGGTCACCACCGACCCCCGGACCCCCGGCGGCATCGCGAAACGGGTCTCCCCCTCGCCGAACGGCACGGAGTAGGGGAGGGACGCCCGTTCATCGGCGGTCCCCGTCGCACCGGCGGTCGTCTCGGGATGGTGGGGGGAACGGTCACTCGGCATCGCGGACTCCTGGCTAATCCGGCACGGGGGCCGTGCTATGATGCCACGCCTCCGACGGCGGTCGGGTGGGCCAGATCCGTGCCGTCACCGGACGATGGCGACGGCGAGCGGACAATTGCCGGGTGATGGGAGGGGCGGAGCGATGGCCACGCGGCTGGCGGGCGAACGACGCAAGGTGACCGTGGTCGGGGCGGGGATGGTCGGTGGCACAGTCGCCCAGACCCTCGCCCAGCGCGACTATGCCGACGTGGTCCTGCTCGACATCGTCGAGGGTATGCCCCAGGGCAAGGCCCTCGACCTGATGCAGGCCGGCGCCGTCCTCGGCTATGGCACGCGCCTGACCGGCACGAACGACTACGCCGACACCGCCGACTCCGACGTCGTGGTGATCACCTCCGGCATCGCCCGCAAACCCGGAATGAGCCGCGACGACCTCCTCAAGACCAACATGGGCATCGTCCGCGGCGTGACCGAGCAGGTCGTCGCCACCTCCCCGGATGCCGTCTTAATCGTGGTCTCCAACCCCCTCGACGCCATGTGCCACGCCGCCTTCGACGTCGCCGGCTTCCCCCGAGAACGCGTCATCGGCATGGCCGGGGTCCTCGACGCGGCCCGCTTCAAGACCTTCATCGCCATGGAGCTCGACGTCTCGGTCGAGGACGTCTCGGCCTTCGTCCTCGGCGGCCATGGCGACACCATGGTCCCCCTCTCCCGCTACTCCACCGTCGCCGGCATCCCCATCACCGAACTGCTCTCGGCCGAGCGTGTCCGTGCCCTGGAGGAGCGGACCGCCAGCGGCGGGGCCGAGATCGTCGGCCTGCTCAAGACCGGCTCCGCCTACTACGCCCCCGGCGTCTCGGTGGTCGAGATGGTCGATGCCGTCCTGCTCGATAAGAAGCGCGTCCTCCCCTGCAGCGTCTTGCTCCAGGGGGAGTACGGCATCGATGACGTCTTCGTCGGCGTCCCGGTCACCCTCGGCGC
The DNA here is from genome assembly GCA_013698285.1 of Chloroflexia bacterium. GTDB lineage: Bacteria > Chloroflexota > Chloroflexia > Thermomicrobiales > UBA6265 > JACCVE01. The sequence goes on from JACCVE010000530.1 coordinate 1,342, forward strand.
CGCCGGGATGGGCCGGATCATCGAGGTCACCCTGACCGATGCCGAGCGCGCCGCCCTGGCCAAGTCGGCGGATTCGGTCCGCGAGCTGGTCGCCGCCATGGCCACCTTCTCCGCCCCGGACGCCTGAGGAGACCAAACACGCCCGGCCCCCGTCTCCGCCGCCGAGTCGGCCCCGTCCCACGTCGCTGGCAAGCCGCGTGCATGGGACGGGACCGATCGGAGTGGGGATCGCCGCCGCGCGGACGTGGTGCGTGTGAGTTGGCGTTGCTGGAAGGCGTGTGGTTGACATGGCGAGGACAAAGAGCGCGGGCGGCCCATTGGCGGTCTTCGGGACGGTGCGGAGCCTGGTCTCGATCCTCCGCGAGATGAGTTTCGACGACATCAAGCGGGAGGCCGAGCGGGCCCCGCGCCTGCTCGTCGTCGGCCCCAACGCCGAGGCCGCCTCCGGCCTCGGGCAGTCCCTGACCGGTGAGATCCGCGCGGGTACGGTCATGACCCACGCCGCGAACGACCTGCCGCGTGACCTCGGCCTCTTCGACGCCGCCGTGGTCCACGACCCGACCGGCACCGGCGCGACCGACCGCGTCCGGGAGCAGTTGGGTGAGCGGGATGACAACGGCCCCGTCTTCCGGTTCGAGGGAGCCAACGCCGGTGACCAGCGTGGCCTGGAGGAACTGCGCCTCAAGGTGATGCAGCGCTTGCCGGACCGTGCCCCCGCCTTCGGCCGGGCCTTTCCCGCCTTCCGCCCTTCGGCCGCCAAGGCGACCATCGACGAGGCCGCCAAAGCCAACGCCCAGTTCGCCCTGGTCTCCAACATCCCGGCCGTCGTCCCGTTCGTCGGCGGTCTGGTCGCCGCCAGCGCCGACTTCCTGGTCCTGACCAAGAACCAGGTGATGCTGCTCTACAAGGTCGCCGCGATCCACGGCCGTTCCCTCGACGACCAGTTCGGCATCATCCGCGAGATGGTCCCCGTCGTCGGCGCTGGCCTGGCCTGGCGGACCGTGGCTCGCGAGATCGCCGCGTTCATTCCCTTCGCCGCTGGCACCGTCCCCAAGGTGGCCGTCGCCTACGCCGGCACCCTGGCCGCCGGGCGGGGCGCCGATTACTACTACCGCTTCGGCCACAAGCCCGATCCAGCCCAGATCAAGGGCTACTACCAACAGGCCGCCGACCGCGTCCGCGCCCTGCCCTTCATCCCCGACGCCATCCCGGCCGGGTCCGAATCGACACCACCTCCGGAAAGGTCGCCCGCGTCATCCGGCGATAACATGCCGGATCAACCCACCGCGCCTGTGGCTTGATTGAAACCAAGGAGGGGCGCTGCTTGCCGCGCCCTGCAAAGGTCAGGTCGTCTCGGGATCGACACACGAATTGTGGTGACCGACCCTAGCTGACCTTCGCGTACCGATCCTGGAACTGCTTCGTCGTGATCCCGAGCAAGGACGCCGCCGCCTGGCGGTCACCGTCGGTCTGGGAGAGGGCCTGATTCAGGGCTTGCCCCTCGACATCGGCGAGCAGGTCGGTCAGCGAGGTCCCCTGGCGGACGCGCTGCCCGATATCGACGAACCGCCTGTTGTCGGCGCCCGTGAAGTCCAGGTGCTCCTCGGTGATCACTCCCCCCTGCGACAGCACCGTGGCCCGCTCGATCATGTTCTCCAACTGCCGGACGTTGCCCGGCCAGTCGAAGCCTATCATCGCCGTCATCGCGTCCTGGCTGATCCGCGACGGCGACGAGCCGGCCGTGTAGCGGTGCTTCTGGAGGAAGTACTCGACCAGCAGCGGGATATCGTCCCGCCGGTCCCGCAATGGCGGCAGGTAGAGGGCGATCACGTTCAGCCGGTAGAACAGGTCCTCCCGGAACCGACCGTCGGCCACCTCCTGCGGCAGGATCTTGTTCGTCGCGCTGATCACCCGGGTGTCCACCTTGACCAGCACCGACCCGCCGACCCGCTCGAACTCTCGCTCCTGCAACACCCGCAGCAGCTTCTTCTGCGTCGCCAGGCTCATCTCCCCGACCTCGTCGAGGAAGATCGTCCCCTTGTTGGCCATCTCGAAGCGGCCCTTGCGCTGGTTCACCGCCCCGGTGAAGGCGCCCTTCTCGTGCCCGAACAGCTCGCTCTCCAGCAGCGTCTCCGGCAGGGCGGCGCAATTCACCTTGATCAGGGGGCCGCGTGAGTAGCTGGACGAGTTGTGGAGGATCGTCGCCACCAGCTCTTTGCCGGTCCCGGTCTCGCCGGAGATCAGCACGGTGGCATCGGAGCGCGCCACCCGGCCGATCGTCTTGTAGACCTCCTGCATCGCGGTGCTGTTCCCGATGATCACCTCGTTCGGATCCCGGTCGAGTCGGGTCGCCAGTTCCTGGACCTGGTCGTCGAGGGCCTGCCGCTCGAAATAACGCTGGATGGTGACCAGGACGTGGTCCAGGTCGAACGGCTTGGTGATGTAGTCGTAGGCCCCGAGCTGGATCGCCTCGATCGCCACGTTGGACGTGCCGTAGGCGGTCATGATGATGATTGGCAAGTGGGAGCCCGGCTCCCGGCCCGGCTTCGCCCCGGCCTCCCGCAGGACATCGATCCCGCTCTTGTCCGGCATCCTGACGTCCATGATCACCAGGTCCGGCCGGGTCCCGTTGGCGGCGGCCAACGCGGTCAGGACCTCGGCGCCGTTCGCTGCCTCAGTGATCTCGAACCCTTCGTCTTCGAGCAAGTCGCGCAGCACACCACGGATCGATCCGTCGTCGTCGGCGACCAAAACACGTTGCATGAAGTCTCCAAGGGCCAGAAGTCCCGGTGCATACCCATCGCCCGGCACCAGGGGCCAGCCCACCAAGTATACAATCCCCGGCATCGGCGGGATGAGCCGATTCGGAACCTGGCGGCACGGGGGAACGGCCAACGGTGAGCGCGTGGCGACGAGTGGTCCTGATCGGTTTCAGCGGTGGCGGCAAGTCCACCGCCGGCCGCCTCGTCGCCGAACGCCTCGGCTGGGAGCCGCGCGACATCGACTCCATGGTCGAGCGTCGCTTCGGCATGTCCGTGCCCGAGGTC
>JACCVE010000537.1 GCA_013698285.1 Chloroflexia bacterium
GCATAGCCGCATCGTCAGCTCGTTTGCCCGGGTTGCATCCGAGGTCCGGCCCAGCCCCTCGACGATCGCGGTCGCGGCGTCGCGGGCCAGCGATGCGGTTCGGGAGAGGTCGACCGAGCCACCGGCGGCCTGCCCGTAGCCGGCGACCGCGTCCGCGATCTCGGTCGCCCCAGCGGCCGGATCGAAGGGAAGACGGTCGACGATGCAGAGGCGCCAGAGGGTTTCGGTAAAGATACCGGCGTCCCGAGCAAAGTTAGCCGGGTCGATCTTGTCGAGCGTGTCCTCGGTGGTGTGCCACCACCAGCCGAGGCCGCCCCCCTTTCCGCCCGCGCCGAGGAGTTGCGCCAGCGCCGCCCCGGTCGCGGAATCGTCCCGCCTTTGCTCGGAGAGGGAGGCGAAGACGGTCGGCACCCCATGGCCCCAGAACGACTGGTCACTGGAGCGGCTGATCCGGCGGTAGTCGAGGTGGACGCCGACCGTGTCGGTCAGGACCTCGCGGGCAAAGGCATACGTCTCCGCCATCACCGGAGCCTCTTCGAGCACGCCGGCCCCGATCGCCCCGACCGAATCAACGTTGACGTGGCAGGCGCAGCGCTCGTGCAGGTCGTGCCAGAAAGCGTCGGCGTACCACGCGGAACTGGCGTACCGGCCGTGGGAATGGCCGGACCAGAAGGCGAGGCGGACCCCGCGCCGCAGGTCGCCCCGTCGCTCGGCCAGCAGCCGGCCCACCTCGATCTGCGTCGCATTCGCGGTCCCGTTGTCCATGGCCCCGTAATGCCAGGAGTCGACGTGGCCGCTGAAGAGGACAAAATCTTCCCCGGCGTTCCCCGGCAGGTCGGCCGTCAGCGTCGGGATCTTGACCCACGCTCGGAAGGGGTCCGTCACCAGACGAGCCCGGACGGTCCCGTCGGCGCTGAGTGCCCGCTTGATCGCGTCCCCGTCCTCTCGGCCGATGCCGACGGAGGGGACCGTCGGCAGCAAATGGCCGGTGTCCGGGGTCGGCGTGCCCCAGACCGGGGAAATGCACATCTCGTGGATGTGCTCGTCGTTGATATGGATCTGGCCGATGGCGTCCGCCTGCCGCGCGGCCATCGCCTTCGCCGGCATCGCCAACCCGTCGCTCACGACGATCTTGCCGCGCACGTCGTTGCCGTCGTAGTCGGGGGCCATCCCCGCGCCGACGTAGGCCAATTCGGCGACGATCCCCTCCGTGCCCGTACCCGGGCTGAGCGAGTAGCCGTTGGCGGCGATTGACCGCTGGTCAGGGCCGAGGAGGTCGAGGGAGGCGTGCTGAGGGTAGCCGATCAGTGCGTCGCTTTCGTGGCGAGTAACGGCGAAGCCGAACCCCTGGAGCGTCGACTCGACGTAGTCGAACGCCTCCGCCTCTTCGGGCGTTCCCGAGAGACGCACGACCCGCGCGATCGCCCGCAGGTGCCGGTCGAGCTCCTCCCACGAAACCGCCCGGAACATCCTGGTCACGGTGCCGTCCCCCCTTTGCCGGATCCGTGCCGCACGGCTCGGGTGCTCGGCCGATGGTCCGCTGCCCGGATGATGGGCGATTTCGAGCCGATATTCTCCGGGCCTTCCCCAACCTCGTCAACCGCCCGGCGCTGGCGATCCTTGGGCATGATCGGCCCAAAATTCCCTGCACCTCGTCGTCCCGCAGCCAGCCATCGGGCGCGGGGCGTCCTTCGCAATGGGTGCCGACGACGGGGACGCGACCCTGGGAGGGGTGCGGCCGGACCGCTCTTGGTCTCCATCACGGACAATGGCACGCGTCATCACGCAGTTGCCGGGCCGAACCGCGACCACGGCAGGCTTCCAAGAGGAGGGGTGCAATGCGATTCGGGGTGGTGCTGCCGACCTACCCAGGCGGGGCAACCGCCGGCGGAACGCAACCGCCTGGCGCGGCAACTGCTGAGCGGGGCGGTGGTGGAGAATAAGACGGTGGTGGCGGTAGTGCCGCGGCCGGAGGTGGCACCGTTTTTCGCGCTGGTGACGCTGGACGACGGACACGACGACGCCGCCCCGGGCGGACCCGGTGGCGGCGCCGACCCCGATAGGATTTCGGCGGAAGTGACGGGGGGCGATCAGGTCACCACGTCACCTCGGCAGGGCCCTATTGACGTCGCAGTCGCTGCATCACGCCGCGTGGCTGGCCGTTCCCTGCGGACCCCTCCCCGGGCGCCGCCCTGTCGAAGGGTCGATCTAGTCATGCTCGCCTTACTGCTTGGTCACGGTCTTTGGATCGAGGATGTCGCGCAGGCCATCGCCGAAGAGGTTGAAGCCCAAGACCATCACGGCGATCGCCAGCCCTGGAAACGTGGCGATCCACCACTGCTCGTGCAAGTAATCCCGCCCCCGGCTCAGCATCGCGCCCCATTCCGGCGTGGGCGGTTGCGCGCCCAGACCCACGAACGACA
>JACCVE010000600.1 GCA_013698285.1 Chloroflexia bacterium
GGCCAGGTCGTGCCCTCCGCCACGGGCGCCTCCGCCGCCGTAGGCCATCGCCAGGTTCCCCTCGGGCACCCGCGTTGCCAGGACCACGGCGATGCCCCGCCCGATCGCCGCCTCGATCACGGGGACCATCGTCCCCGGCACGTTGCCGGCCCCGGTCCCCTCGATCACGATGCCCCGGTACCCGGCCTCGATCGCCCACCGGATCTGCCGGTCGTCCTCCCCGGCCCCGGGCTTGAGCAGCAGGACCCGATCGTCGAACGCGACTGCCGGTGTCGTCACGACACTGCCCACTGGGGAAGGCGGTGCAATTTCCCAGACCGGTGGGCGGGGCGGGGCGGGGTGGGGGAATGTCACCGCCCCGCCCACGACGCTCCCCATGGGGCCATGCCCGGGCGAGACGAAGGCGCCCGGCCGGGTGGTGTGGCCCTTCGTCACCCACCGGGCCGCGTGGATGGCACCGGCCTCGACCACCAGCGGCCCGCGGCCCCACGCGCCGGGCGACAGCACCACCCGGACGGCGTCGCGCAGGTTGCCCGAGCCGTCGCTGGCGGGGTCGTCGAGGTGGCGCAGGGCGACCGCGAAGGCGACTGGCTCTGGCCCCGTCAGGACCAAGTCCAATAGGGTCGCCGTCTCCTCGACGGTGTCGGTACCGTGGGTCACGATCGCCCCGGCCGCCCCACGTCCGAACCCGTCCTCGATCGCGGTGGCCACCCGGAGCATCAGTTCCGGGGTGACATTCCACCCGTTCACGGAGGCGATCGGGACGGTCTCGACATCGGCCCAGGCGGCGATCTCCGGCACCCGGGCCAGCAGTTCCTCACCCGTCGCCCCGGCCGCGACCGCCCCCGTCACCGGGTCGCGCCGGCTGGCGATCGTGCCGCCGGTCGTGACGAGGAGCAGCCGGGGATGCCGGTCACCGCCCGGCGCGGTACTCATGACGTCGTTCGCTCACGCATTTCGGGAACCGGCCGGTTCAGGCACCGGGCAACTCCACCGGGGTCTCTTCAGCCGACCGTTGGAACGGTTCCGCGGTCAGTTCCGTCGCCAGCGACACGGCCTGGTCGAGCGTGATCTCGCCGTAGAAGGCCCGTTCCAGGAGGACGTCGAGGGTGTTCTCGATCTCGGGCCAGGTCGAGGTGGTGGGCACCCGCCGGATGGTCGGGATGGTGTCGACGAAGACGGCGGTGTTCGCCGGGCCACCGCCCTGGGCCACCGGCGTGCCGGTGCCGGTCGGGACCCCGGCGAAGTTGGGCCCACTCGCCACGCTCTTCAGCGACGGCACGATGCGCCCCGTCTGGCTGAGAATGGTCTGGCCATTCGGGCCCCCGGCGAATTCCATGAAGGCCCAGGCCGCATCCTGGTCGATGGTCGTCGCGCTCATGCAGAAGCCCGCACCGTGGAGCATCCCCGCTTCCGTCTGCCCGCGTGGCAGCGGCGCGACGTCCCAGTCGAATGCCGCCCCCTCCCGCAGGGCGGGGACCGCCTGCCGGCTCTCCAGCAACATCGCCGCCCCACCCGCGACGAACCGGTCAACTGGAGCTTGCTCGTCGTTGGCCTGCCGGGAGGGGACGACGCGGTTCGTCACGCTCAGGTCGAGGAAATACTGGAGACCGGCCCGCGCCTCGGGCGTGTCGAGGGTCAGCGTGGTCGGCTGCTGGATGTCATCGACCAGCTCGCCTCCCGCCTGCCAGACGAACGGCGCGGCCCGGATCAGGCTCGGCTCGGTGGCAAGACCGTACTGGTCGGGGACCCCATCGGCGTCGAGGTCCTTGGTGAGTGCGGTGGCGGCATCGAGGAACTGCTGCCAGGTCCACTCGGCGGTCGGCAGCGTGACCCGGTTCGTCTCGAAGAGGTCATGGTTGTAGTAGACGACGAGACTGGAGAGGTTCTGCGGCAAGCACGTCAACTCGCCATCGCGGTAGCGAAAGGCATCCAGGGCTGGCTCGAAGTAGTCATCCTCGGCGATCGCCGCACTCTCCCGCAGGCGTGGCCCGACCGGTGTCAAGTCGCCCGATGCGGCGATCGGGCCGACATTTCGGTAGTTGAGGAGGAAGACATCCGAGGGCGTGCCCGAGGCGAAGCCCCGCCGCAACTCGGCGAAGTGGTCGGCCTGGTCTGGGACGTGGACCAGGCTGACGGTGATATTCGGGTACTGCACCTCGAACGCCTCGACGACCTGCTCGTAGGCCGCCAACTCACCGGCGCTGCCCCAGGTCTGGAAGGTGACCTGACCGGCGAGGTCTTGTGGTTGGCCCTGGGCGATCACGTCGCCCGGGGAAAGCCCGGCCACCCCCAGTAAGACCGCGACGACGAGGATGCGAACGAGGTCAGCGAAGCGATGCATGGGCGATATCCTTTCAACCCGACCAAGGCCGCACCACGGCGGCCGAGACACCGTCTCCGGCCGCATGATGCGAGCCAATGCCAGCCAACCGACCCGGCGCCCCGCTACCACGCCCGCGCCCGTGGGGCGCTCCGGTGACCGGGAGCCGCCAGGGACGAACGATGGGGGACTGCCGCGGGTCGCCCGCGCCGCGCACGACCTCGCCCGGCCCGGTCATGACCGTGACCGTCGTGCTCCGGCCAGTCGCGGGGCAGCATGAGACGCCAACCCGCCGATGGTGTGCACGGGCGGGGCTCTGGCCCGAGGGGCGAGATGGCGCCGTCGCTGTCTCGGATCGCGGGAGCAAGTCCCGGGCTCGGCGCGTGACCATGGGCGCCTCCCGCGCGGGCGATGGGGAGGGGGATTCGGCGGTGAGCCGCCCCGATCATCGCCGGGGCAGGACGAACGTGAAGGTACTGCCCTGACCCGGTTCCGACTTCGCCCAGATCCGGCCGCCGTGGGCCTCGACGAGCATCCGGCTGATGTACAGGCCGAGGCCGAGGCCCCCCGCGCCGGTCGCGTCGGCCCGGTAGAAGCGCTCGAACAGGCGGGCCAGGTGCTCCGGCGGGATGCCGGGCCCCTGGTCGGTCACCCCTACCCGAGCCTCGGCCGCATCCGCCTCGACCTGGACCGTGACCCGGTTATCGCCCGGGGCATACTTGACCGCGTTGCCGAGCAGATTCTGGAGGACCTGGCCCAGGCGATCAGCGTCCCAGTTACCCAGGATCGTCCCCTCGGGCGCGATGATCTGGATGCGCTCGGCGTCGCCAGCGGGATTCGCCGCCTCGGCTTCGGCCCGGACCAGCGCGACCAGGTCGACCGGGGCCCGTCGCAGTTCGGGCGGTCCGGCCTCGAAGCGGACGAGGTCCGCCAGGTCGTCGATCAGTCGCCCCATCCGCTGGGTCTGGGCGAAGATCGCGGCGACGGTCGGCTCGTGGTAGGTGCCGCGCCGCTGGAGGAGTTGGACACGACCGCGCAGGGTGGTCAGCGGACCGCGCAAGTCGTGACCGACCATCGCCAGGAAGTCCCGTCGCAATCGCTCGGTCCGCTTGCGATCGGAGATATCGCGCACGGTCGAGAGATAGACCGGCCCCTCCGGCAGGTCGACCACGGTCGCCCGGGCATCGACCGGAACGGTCGAACCGTCCTTGCGCCGCAACTCCATCTCCCCGTGCCAGCGCCCCTCCGTGCGGAATCGCTCGAATTCGGCCGCCGTCCAGGTCGGTTCGAGGGCGACCACATCGTCGACCCGCAGGCGGAGCAACTCCTCCCGCCCATACCCGAGCAGCGATTCGGCGGCGGCGTTCGCGTCCCGGTAGCGACGTCCGCCATCCGTAACTAAGATCGCGTCCGCCACACCCTCGAACAAGCTCCGGTACCGCCGCTCGGTCGCCTGCGCGTCGCGGAAGAGCCGCGCGTTGTCGATGGCGACCGCCGCGTGGGCGGCGAGGCCGACGGCGAGGTCCTCGGCCCGCGCGTCGAAGACACCGGACTCCGGGTGGCCAAAGAAGAGCCCACCCAGGACCTCCCCGGATCGGGAAACGACGGGCACCGCCAAGTAGCTCACGACCGGCGGGTGGCCATCAGGAATCCCCTTTTCCGGAGCATTCTGCCCGTAGCGCGGGTCGGCCCGGACATCCGGGAGCCGGACGATGCCCTCGCCGCGAAAGGTGGGCCCGAAGAAGGCCGTGGCCCGGGGCATCGGGAAGCCGGCAAACACGTCGGCGGATACCCCGGTGAGTGCGTTGAGGGTGTAGGACTCGCCCTCGTCGTCCACCAGGTTGTAGAAGAACGCCCCGAACCGGGCCCCGGTGAGGTCCGTCGCCGCGTCGGTCACGGCCTGCACGAGCTGGCCCAGGTCGAGCTGGGCCGTCAACAATTGCCCGACGCGATTGACCGTGGCC
>JACCVE010000602.1 GCA_013698285.1 Chloroflexia bacterium
CAATCCCGGGCACCGTATCGCCTGGCACGCCCCATGCACGTCTCGCCTGAGACGAATCGAGCGCGACCCACCAGAACGAACGGCTACCCAAACGGGGTGCCAGACAGGAGCGAGATGCCATGGGCGGGGGACAGCCGCACCGGGATGGGGTAGACCCGATCGAGGATGCCGACCACGTCGCCGAGGATGTCGGGTTGGCCGGGGTGGCCAACCCCGGGGAGGCGGCATCACCGGTGATCGCGTCGGGCCTGGGGTCGGTGCCGGACGGGACGCAGGTGCCGCACCGGTCGCCGACGACCGTGCCGGGCAAGCCGATGGCCCCGATCGCCGACGGACCGGGCGGCAACAGCCCGCTCGCCGAGCAGGCGATGGACCGGGGCTCCGGCGGCCAGGCGGCCGACCCCTCCGAGGACTTCGAGCGGGTCGACACGGAACCGTTGGCCGGAGACCGATCGTGACGGATGCCCCCGGCGGAACGTCGGGAGGAGGCGTGTCCTACCTCCACCTCGTCCCGGAGCCCGTCTGGCTCGGCAACGACGGCGACACGTACCTTCCCGAGGCCTTCGCCCGGGAGGGATTCATCCACTGCACGATCGGGGACGGAGAGGTCGTCGCGGCCGCCAACCGGTTCTATACCGGCGATCCCCGGCCCTTCCTCGTCTTGACGCTGGACCCCGCGAAGCTGACCTCCCCGGTCCGGATTGAGGACCCGCGATCGGTCTTTCCCCACATCTTCGGCCCGTTGAACGTCGATGCCGTGACCGCCACCCGGCGGCTGGAGAGGGACGCGTCCGGGACCTTCTTGGGCATTGCCGCCGCGGAGGTCCCGACACCGTAGTCCGGCTCCCCGCTCACGCCCGCCGCACCGTTCACACTACCGTGGTTGGGCAGGCCACCCCCAGGATGGACCGGGCGTGATCGGCCGGGGTTCGAGAGGGAGAAGACACAGGCCGTGTTCGCGGGGATCGGGCGGTTCGCCTATCGACGCCGGTGGTTCATCGTCTCGGCCTGGGCCCTGCTCCTCCTGGCGGCGATCCCGGCGATCCTGAACATCGAGGACGTCCTGAAGGTGGGCGGCTTCTCCTCCCCGGAGATCGAGTCGGCTCGGGCCCGGGCCGCCCTGGAGCGGGACATCGGCCTCGCCCCGTCCCAGATGGTCGTCCTCTACCAGAGTAAGACCCTGCGGGGCGATGACCCCCGCTTCCTCGACCAGGTCGAGGCCTCCCTCGCCAGCGTCCGCGACCTACCCCTCGTCACCGATGTCCTGCTGCCATCCGAGGACGCCGGCCTGATCGCCCGGAGCGGTCGCCTGACCTACGCCCTGGTCGGGCTGGACGAGCCGCCGGAGGACGCCCAGCGTCAGGTCGAGCCGTTCCGGGCGGCGATGATCGATCAGCCCGACCTGACCTACACGCTCGGCGGGGCGCCCGTCTTCTACGCCGACATCGAGACGGTCAGCCAGCGCGACCTCCGCCGGGCCGAACTGATCGCCTTCCCATTCGCCCTGATCGCCCTGCTGGTGGTCTTCGGCTCCGTGGTCGCCGCCGTCGTCCCCCTGCTGGTGGGGGGGCTCAGCGTGGCGGTGGTCCTAGCCGGGCTATACGGGATCGGCCACGTCACCGACCTCTCGATCTTCGTCCTCAACCTGGCCTCGATGCTCGGCCTCGGCCTGTCGGTCGATTACTCCCTCTTCGTCTCCAGCCGGTTCCGGGAGGAACTGGCGGCCAACGGCGGCGACGTGCCCCGGGCGGTCGAGCGCTCCGTGGCGATGGCCGGCAAGGCGGTCTTCTTCTCCGGCCTGACGGTGCTGATCGGGCTGTCGGGGCTGCTCTTCTTCTCGTTCATGTTCCTGCGCTCGGTCGGCATCGCCGGGACCCTCGTCGTCGCGATCGCCACCGTCGCCGCCCTGACCCTGCTCCCGGCGACCCTCGCGATCATCGGCACCCGCATCGATCGCTACCGGTTGCCCTGGCCAGGACGCCGCCGCGCCGCCGCCCGCGCGCACGCGGGGATCGATCACCACGACGGCAACTGGGCACGCCTGGCCCGGGCCGTGATGCGTCATCCGGTGCTTGTCCTGGTGCCGACCCTGGCGCTACTACTCACCCTCGGCCTCCCATTCCTCAACGTCAACGTCTCCTCGCCGGACGGCCGCATCTTGCCGCCCGACCTGGCGTCGCGACAGGGGTTCGACCTCCTCTCGGACGAGTTCGGGGCCGGGGAGATCTCGCCATTCCTGATCGCGGTCAGTTCCCCGAGTTCCATCTACTCGGCCGAGAACGTCGCCGCCCTCCAGGCCCTGACGACGGCGTTGGAGGCGGACCCGCGCATCGTCCGGGTCCAGAGCATCGTCAACTACGGCGGCGACCTCGCCGGGGAGTCTGGGGCGGTCGTCCTGGCGGGGCGCCGGGCGCTCGAACGCCTCGGCGTCGACACTGGCCTGGACCGCCTCTCCTCCGACCGGGCCACGGCCGTGCTGGCCTACACCGGCGCGGCGGCGAACGACCCGTCCAATAAGGACCTGCTGAGCGACATCCGCGACATGCGGCCGGCCGGCGACCTCTCGATGCTGGTCGATGGCGGCACGGCCGAGATCGTCGACGTGGTCGACCTGATGTACCGGGACTTTCCCCGGGCGATCGTGCTGGTCGTGGTGGCCACCTACCTGGTCCTGATGATCCTGTTCCGCTCGGTGATCCTGCCCCTGAAGGCGATCCTGATGAACACCCTCTCGATCCTGGCCTCCTACGGCGCCCTCGTCTTCATCTTCCAGGAGGGGCACTTCGCCTCGGTCTTCCGATTCACGCCGCTGGGGTTCGTCGAGGCCTCCCTGCCCGTCATCATGTTCTGCGTCTTGTTCGGCCTCAGCATGGACTACGAGGTCTTCCTGCTCTCCCGGGTCCGGGAGGAGTGGGACCGTACCGGCGACAACGTCCAGAGCGTCGCCATCGGCCTGGAGCGCAGCGGCCGGATCATCACCAGCGCCGCCCTGATCGTGGTCGTCGTCACCTCGTCGTTCATCAGCGCCGACGTGATCCTGATCAAGACCCTCGGCCTCGGCATCGCCATCGCCGTGTTCCTCGACGCCACGATCGTCCGGGCCCTACTCGTCCCGGCCACGATGCGCCTGCTGGGCCACTGGAACTGGTGGATGCCCACCCGCCTCGGTCGACTGCTGCCCGACCGCAACCTGATTGAGGAACCCGCCCCCTGACAATCGCCGTCGCGACCGTCAACCACCGTAGAAGGAGCGTCCCGATGGCCGACCGCCCCACTCCCTCGCTTCTCAGCCACCCCATGCGCCGGCGGGCCTTCCTGTCCGCTGCTGCCGCCTCTTTGGGTGTCGCCGCGCTGGTGCCCCCCGGCTCGCCGGGGTCCGGCCTGGCGGCCCAGGGGATGACGCCGTTCGCCGAATCATCGCCGGGGGCCGATGACGCGCCCGACCTGATCACCTTTCCGGAGGACGACGGCCCCCACGAGGCGGCGGTCGAGTGGTGGTACTACACCGGTCACCTCTTCGCTGACGACGGGCGCCGGTTCGGATTCGAGCAGGTCGTCTTCAAGGGCGAACGCTCTGGCACCGTCGGCTATGCCTCCCACGTCGCGATCACCGACGCCGCCGCCGGGACCTTCACCTACGACCAGCGCCTGGCCGGTCCAGAGACATCCGTACCGGGGTCAGGCTTCAACCTCGTCATCGGCGATTGGGCGATGCGCGGCGAGGGCGGAGATGATCACCTCCGGTTGACCCTGCCCGGGTACGTGATGGCCATCTCGCTCACCGCGACCAAGTCGCCCGTCCTGCACGACGGCGACGGCTACATCGACTACGGCAATGGCCAGGCATCGTACTACTACTCCCGGACCCGGATGGCCGTCGAGGGCATCCTCGACGTGGGCGGCGAATCCCTCCCGGTGACCGGCGAGGCCTGGATGGATCACCAGTGGGGTGACTTCGACACCTTCTCCGGCGGTGGCTGGGACTGGTACAGCGTCCAACTCGATGACGGGTCCGACTTGATGCTGTACCTGATCAACGCCCCGGACGGTACGCCGATCATCGTCGACGGGTCGCTGGTCGCCGCCGATGGTACGTTGACCATCCTCGACGGTGACGATTTCACGGTGTCCCCCACCGGCGAGTGGACCAGTGAGGCGACAGGCATCACCTACCCCTCGGGATGGGACATCTCGGTGCCGGCGGAAGACCTCATCCTCACCCTCTCGCCGACCCTCCCCGGCCAGGAACTCGACACCACCGATACGACCGGCGTGATCTACTGGGAGGGTGAGGTCACGGTCGCGGGGGAGCGGGCCGGAGCAGCGATCGCTGGCCTCGGCTACGTCGAATTGACGGGGTATGGGGACAGGACATGAGCGAGAGCACTCTGGGGACGGCCTTGACCGGTGCGACGGAGACTGACACGGTGAGCGCAGGGAGAAGCCTGAGCGCCCTGCCGGGCACCGACTGGGATGGCCCGGAATGGGCGCGGGCCCGTCGCTACCGGCGGGTCCGGATGGCGACCGGGGCGGCGAGCCTGGCGATCTCGGTCGCCCGGGACGCCTGGCTGGCGTTCGGCGGCCGGTCGGCGGGACTGAAGCGGGCCACGGATCGGCGAGCGCCCCACCCCGCGCTTCGCGATGCCGGCTTCGTCACCTCGTTGTCGGCGGCTGAGTGGGTCTCGGGCCTGCCGGTCGGGTTCGCCCTCGGCCACCTGGTCGAGCGCGCCTTCGGCCTCACCCGCCAGACTCCCGGCGGTTGGTTCAGGGAACGGGCCAAGGGATTTGCCCTGGGCACCGTGATCCAGCTCCCCCTCACCCTGGGCGTTTTCGCCACGGTCCGGCGGCGACCGGATGACTGGTGGCTGATCCTGGCGAGCGGCGCCCTGCCGTTGACCGTGGTGGCGACCTACGTTGGGCCGGTCCTGATCGCGCCCCGCTTCAACGCCTATGTGCCGGTGGACGAGGATGAACTGGCGAGTCGCATCAAGGTGCTCGCCGGACGGGCCGGGGTGCCGATCTCGGCGGTCTACCGGATGGATATGAGCCGCCAGACCGAGAAGGCCAACGCCTACTTCACCGGGATTGGGGCGACCAAGCGGATCGTCCTCGCCGATACCCTGATGGACCGCTTTGCGCCGGACGAAGTCGAGGCCGTGGTCGCCCACGAATTCGGTCACCAGGTCCACGGTGATATCTGGCGCTTTACCGCCATCACCGCCGCCGCCGGGTTCGTGGTCGCCTACGGGGTCAGGGCCACGATGGGTCGTCTGCTGCCCATGACGGCGGCCCGGACAGGCGTCGATTCCCCCGGGGACGTGGCGAGCCTACCCCTATGGTCGCTCGTCGGCCTTGGTCACGCCGCCGTGCTTGGCCCAGCCTTCGCCGCCTACAGCCGGGCGATCGAGCGCCGGGCCGACCGCTTCGCGATCGGGTTGACCGGCGATGGCCCGGCCTACGCCCGGGCGATGCTGCGCCTCGCCCACCAGAACATGAGCGACCCCTCTCCCCCGGGCTGGCTGGTTCGGGCCTTGGCGACCCATCCCCCCGTCGCCGAGCGGGTAGCGGCGGCACTGGCAGACGATCGCGTTCCCTCCCCCGGCGCGACGGATGGGGCAGGTACCGCGACCGCAGGCAACGGCAGCCTGTCATAACTCGAATGGGTCCCTGTGGCGGTGAGACCGAGAACATCGAAGACCGGGAGCGGTGGGTACTCGACATCGTCTCCCTTGAGAAAGAGTACCGACGGCCAAGCGCCTCAAGACCGGCCCGGACGCTGTCTACCTGCTTGGCGTGCCGGCCGCTCGACGTGCGATGGCCCCGCCAGAGCGCTGGTCTCCGGCGGGGCACTTGAGCCCCTGTGTCTCTCGGACGATGTGCTTTCGTCCCGATGTCCCACCGCGAGCGTCGCTTTCTCCGCGACAGGACACGGACGAATCTTCGGCATCGGTTAGACCAGCCGGTGCAGCCGCGGCGTCAGCATGGCGCCACCAGCCCGCCCGTCCGGCAGGAGGTCACTCTGGGAGGGGACGCCGAACAGACCATGTCCAACGACCTCTGGTTCCAGAATGGGGGCGAAGGGCGGCAGGGCCAGTCGCAGTCCCCCCTCCCGGACACCGAAGATCGTCGCCACGACCAGGACCGGGACGGCCAGCACGGCGAGGGCCGTCCCGATACCGATCACCTCGGCCAAGGCCGGGCCGCCGAGCGAGCCGATCACCCCCCCGGCTCCGGTCGCCATCAGGAAGAGTGAGAAGAAACGGCCGAAGACAGCCTCCGGGAGCGCGTGCTGGAAGTAGGTCAGCGCGGAAACCTCCTCGAGATCCGCGATCAGGCCGAAGACAATCAGCCCACCCAGGGCGAGCGGGACGTTGCCGGCGAAGCCGAAGCCGATCAAGCCCAGCGCACCGACGAATCCGGCCACCGCCGCGATCGCCAGGGATCGCCGCGTCAGGTACGTGCCGGCCCCGGCGAACATGCCGCCGATCAGGGAACCGACCCCCATCGTGGCGTAGAAGAGCCCGACCGCCCCATCGTCCAATCCCAAGTCGTGGGCTCGGGAGATGAAGAGCGGGATCGCGCCGAGGATCAGGACAGCCGTTCCGGCGATCATCGCCACGTAGAGCCTGACGTCGGAGCGTCGCATCAACATCCGGTAGCCCAGCCCGGGCACGGGCACGGAGGTCGCCACGCTCAGCGGGTCGGTCCAAGGCGCCGCGGCCGCAATCCGGTCTGGCAGTGACGCGGTCACCCGAACGAGGACCATGAAGGTGAGGGCATTGATCACGAAGAGGGGCGTGGTCCCGGCCAGGGCGAGCACGATCCCGCCGAGCAGGGGACCAACGATCTCGCCGGCGGTCATCGCCAGCATGTGGACCGCGTTGGCGGTCCCCCGTTGCTCCCGTGGCGTCAAGACCATCAGGCGCTTCTCGAAGGCCGGCATATCGACCGTGCGAACGATGGCCATCGCCAGCGTCAGCCCGTACAGCAGCCAGAGACTGGGGAAGACCGCCAGCAGCGCGAAAGAACCGGCGACCACCGCCATCGCCAGTTGGGTGAGGACCAGCAAGCGCTTTCCCGGATAGCGGTCGACCAGAGAGCCGGCCATCCCCTGCACGAGCAGGCGCGGCAATACCATAAGCGCCAGCATGCCGCCGACACCCAGCGCGCTATCGCCTAACTTGAAGGAGAGTGCGATCAGGGCGATCGTATTGAAGCGGTCGCCGATGTAGGAACCCGCGGCCGCGGCCAACAGGCGACGCACGTCCGGTGCGTTGCCCAGCGCCCGGTAGCGATCCACGCTGGTGCGCGTGGCAGATCGGATCGTGGCCCCGACGCCGCGTACCGTCTCTCGTCCGGCATTCTCCATGACCTCGTCTCCCGGGACTATCCAGCGAGGGCAGGATCCCGACGATCCCGCCAGAGCATCCGGGCAACGCGTGCCCGGACTTTGACGGCACCCGGCCACACATCATCGTGCGCCCTCGCTCGCCGTGGCTCCGGGCTAATCCCCGGATCGTCGTTCGCATCCTACAGGGGAGGAGCTTCATCTCGCTGCCCCCCGTGGCACAGCCGACCCGTGTGCCGCGACACACCTCGGTTGGCGTCCACACCCGGAGCGACCCGCGGCGAGCGCGTCAGGGATGGTTCCCCGGCGGACGGGACCGCCGGCACGGTCCAACGCGGAGGGATTCTCTGCCAGAGCTGATCGGTTCCCGGACATGGTGCGGTGAATCGTGACGGGCAGGACGGCCTCCAGACCGGTGCCGGCTCGGTGGACCGGGACAACGACGAGCGGTGCCTGACCGCCCGTCCTCGCGGATCACCCCCGGCGGGGGGTGGACGATTCATACGCCATCGTCTAGGTCACCATCGTTTAGGTGTCGGCGCCGGTTAAACGTGTGCGCGTCATCGGGTGGGATGAGAGAGCTTACCGCGCCCTCGCCCCCAGCCAATCCTCGGGCGGTGGCTGATCGGCCAACTCGTTGGTGAGTTCGTCGGCCAGGGCCAAGGCCTCGGCGGTCGCCTCGTCCGGGGTCAGCTCCCGCCCGGCTTCCCAGGCGGCCGCGAACGCCGCCTCGCCCAGCGCCTCCCGGGCCAGGGCTACGTCCCGGGCGTGGTCGCCCTGCTCGTCCCGTTCGATCCCGGCCCCGGTCGCCGTCCGGATCGCCGCCTCGGCACCCA
>JACCVE010000621.1 GCA_013698285.1 Chloroflexia bacterium
CCAATGAGTAGTTCGGGAGCGTTCAGGGCGGCGAGGGCGGCGGCGTCCGAGACCGCCTCGTCCGAGGGGATGCTCAGCATCACCCTGGTGCGGAGCACCATCGGTCGCCCGGGTGACCAGGGTCGCACCGTCGAGGCCCTCGGGCTGCGCCGGTTGCACCAGACCGTGGTCCGACCCGACCATCCCTCCATCCGCGGGATGGTGGCCAAGGTGAGCCACCTCGTCCGCGTCGAAGAGATCGCCAGACCGGGCACGTCACCCTCGTGACGACCGGATCATCGGGAGAGTAGAGGACGATCATGCCCCTGACACTGGATGACCTGCGGCCAAATGATGGCTCGCACAAGGAGAGCCGCCGCCTCGGGCGTGGCCACGGCAGCGGCCGGGGTAAGACGGCCGGACGGGGAACGAAGGGGCAGAAGGCCCGAAGCCGCGTCCGGCGTGGCTTCGAGGGCGGCCAGCTCCCGATCCAGAAGCGGATGCCGTACAAGCGAGGCTTCGTCAACCGGTACAAGGTCCGGTGGGAAGTCGTCAACCTCGGCGCCCTGGGATCGCTGGCGGTCGACGGGCCGATCACGCCCGAGCTGCTGATCCAAGAGGGCCTCGTCCGCGGCGCCGAGTTCCCGATCAAGGTCCTCGGCGACGGCGCGGTCGACCGGGCCATCGATGTCCGGGCCCACGCCTTCTCCGATGCCGCTCGGACGCAGATCGAGGCCGCCGGGGGCAACGTCGAGGTCCTCGAGCGGACGGACCGGTGGGTCAGCGCTAGCCCGCGCACCCGGCGCCTGCCCCTCAACAAGGATCTGAAGGAACAGCGGGTCGGCAAGGTCGGTGGCCTCGACCGGGCCCCCGTCGTCTCCGGGCAGCGCTCACAGGAGTAACCCATGCTGCAGGCGGTCATCAACGCGTTCAAGATCCCCGATCTGCGGCGGAAGATCCTCTTCACGCTGGCGATGCTGGTGGTGTTCCGGTTCATCGCCAGCGTGCCGATCCCCAACGTGGACCGGGCCGGGCTCCGCGACTATATCAACAACAGCGAACTGCTGGGGATGTTCAACCTCTTCTCCGGCGGTGGTCTCTACAACTTCTCGATCGCGGCCCTCGGGGTGTATCCCTACATCACCGCCTCGATCATCATGCAGTTGATGACCCCGATCATCCCCCGCCTCAACGAGCTGTCGAACGAGGGGCAGGGCGGGCGGAACAAGATCAACCAGTACACCCACTGGCTGACCGTTCCCCTCGCCCTGCTCCAGGGCTATGGCCAGGCCCTGCTGTTCTCCGGCGCCACGACCTCCGGCGGGACCAACCTGATCACCGGATTCGGGCTCTTCGACCGCGACACCGCGCTGCCGACGGTCGCGATCCTGCTGTCGATGACGGCCGGGACGATGCTGCTGGTCTGGATCGGTGAGTTGATCACCGAGAACGGGGTCGGCAACGGCATCTCCATCATCATCTTCGGCGGCATCGTCGCCTCGATGCCCAGTTCGCTCGGCCAGCTCTTCTCCGGCAACGGCATCTCGGGCAACCTGATCGGCATCGTCTTCTTCCTGGCCATCGGCCTACTGACCATCGTCGGCGTGGTCCTGGTCAACGAGGGACAGCGCCGCATTCCCGTCCACCACGCCAAGCGGGTCCGGGCCGGTCGCGTCTATGGCGGCACGACGACTCACATCCCCCTCAAGGTCAACTCGGCCGGGATGATCCCGCTGATCTTCGCGGTCAGCATCATGGTCTTTCCCGGGATGGTCGCCAGCTTCCTGCAAACCTCGAGCCAGTCGAGTGTCCAGGATGTCGCCCAGTGGCTGACCAACTTCTTCCAGCCGAACACGTTCCAATACAACCTGATCTACTTCTTCATGGTGGTCGGGTTCACGTTCTTCTACACGATGGTCATCTTCCAGCAGCAGCGGATTCCCGAGAACCTCCAGCGACAGGGCGCGTTCGTCCCCGGCGTCCGGCCGGGACGCAACACGGCGTCCTATCTCCAGAAGGTCCTCTCCCGGATCACCCTGGTCGGGGCACTCTTCCTGGGCCTGGTCGCGGTGATGCCCTACATCGCCCAGGAGATCACCGGGGTGCGGGCCCTGCTGCTCAGCTCGACCTCGTTGCTGATCGTCGTCGGCGTGGCGATCGACACGATGCGCCAGCTCGAAGCGCAACTGATGATGCGCAACTACGAGGGCTTCATCAACTAGGCGGCGACCGGCGCCTGACCTCTCCGTTCCCCGCGAGGGGTTCTCGGTCGTCTGGCGCCGTCGTGGGCCTGCCTCCCGAAACCCGCCTTCCTCGTTCTCTCGACCGAATGGACCCAGTCATGCACGTCATCCTGATCGGGCCGCAGGGGTCTGGGAAGGGGACCCAGGCCACGATCCTGGCCCCTCGCGTCCACCTGATCCACCTCTCGACCGGCGACATCTTCCGCCAGGCGATCGCCGCCATGACCCCCGTCGGGGTCGAGGTCAAGGGCATCCTCGACCGGGGCGACCTCGTCCCCGACCCGCTCACCGTCCGGCTGGTCGCCGAGCGCCTCGGGACGATCCCGGCAGAGACCAGCGGTGGCCAACCCGCCCGGGGTGCGCTCTTCGATGGCTTCCCGCGCACCGTGGCCCAGGCCGAGGGGTTGGCCAGTATGCTGATGGGTCGCCAGGAGCACCTCCGGGCCGTCATCGAACTGGTCGTGCCGCTGGAACGGCTGGTCACGCGGCTGGCGGGGCGCCGCGTCTGCGCCACCTGTGGCACCGCCTATCACGCCGAGTTCAATCCGCCGGCGATCGAAGGCGTCTGCGACCGCTGCGGCGGGGTGCCGGTCCAGCGGGACGACGACAAGCCGGAACCCATCCGCCGCCGCCTGGGACTCTTCTTCGAGCAGACCGCGCCCGTCCTGTCCTATTACCGCGAACGGGCGATGCTCGACCAGGTCGATGGCGACCGGCCCATCGAGGAGGTCACCGCCGCGATCGAGGCCGCGATCGCCCGGCGCGACGAGGCGGACCCTGGCCAGCCGGCACGGGCGACATCGTTCCAGACTGCACCCATGACCCCGTCCACGTCACCGCTGAGGTAGGTCCGACCATGCCGATCACGATCAAGAACGACCGGGAAATTGCCGCGATGCGGGCGGCCGGTGACGTGGTCAGCCTCGTCCACGAGCGACTCCAGGCCGCGATCGAGCCCGGAATCACGCCCCTCGACCTCGATTCCATCGCCCGAGACGTGATCTACGGCGCGGGTGCGACCTCCAACTTCTTCGGCCACCATGGCTTCCCGGGCCACATCTGCGCGTCCGTCAACGAGCGGATCGTCCACGGCATTCCCGACGGCCGGCCGCTCCAGGACGGCGACATCATCTCGGTCGATGTCGGCGCCATCGTTGACGGATTTCATGGCGACTCCGCCTGGACCTACGCCGTCGGCACCGTCGAGCCCGCCGTGTCCCGCCTCCTGGTGGACACCGAGGCCGCCCTGATGGAAGGGATCGCCCGGGCGGTGCCGGGCAACCGCCTCGGCGCCATCGGCGCCGCCGTCGAGGCATTCGGGCTGGCCCGGGGGTATGGGATCGTCAAGGGCTACGGTGGCCATGGCATCGGCCGGTCGATGTGGGAAGATCCCCACATCCCCAATCACGGCGACCCGCGGAAAGGCCCCGTGCTGCGGAAGGGGATGACTCTGGCGATCGAGCCGATGTTCAACCTCGGCGCGGCCGGCACGCTGGTCGGCGGTGACCAGTGGACGGTCTCCACCGCCGACGGGTCGTGGTCGGCCCACTTTGAGCACACCATCGCGGTAACGGACGCCGGCGACGGGTCGCCGGAGATATTGACACCGCGCCGGGCCGCCGTGATACACTAGGCGGTCGTTATGCGTGTCGTACGACATGGTGTGTCGCCGTGTGCCTCAAGATATGACGGTGGGACATGGTGGCCACGCTGGCCCCGGTGCCAGCGAATGAGATGGAGAATCGACCTGTGAAAGTGGCAGCTTCGGTCAAACCACGATGTGAGAAGTGCAAGGTGATCCGGCGCGAGGGCGTGGTGCGGGTAATCTGCACCAATCCCAGGCACAAGCAGCGGCAGGGCTAATTCGGTACCGGCGGGTCCGGGGACGGGCGAACGATCCGGGGAGAGCGATTCCCGGGAAGATGGTCCGGTTTGAGGAGGAGTATCAGTGGCGCGTATCTCGGGCATCGACCTCCCACGCGAGAAGCGTGTCGAGATCGGGTTGACCTATATCTTCGGCATCGGCCTGCACACCAGCCAGACGCTGCTGCAGCGGACCGGCATCAGCCCCGATACCAGGGTGCGCGACCTCAGCGACGACGAGGTGGCTCGCCTCCGGGACATTATCGACAAGGAGATGCGCGTCGAGGGTGACCTCCGGCGCGAGGTCTCGATGAACATCAAGCGCCTGATGGACATCGGCTGCTATCGGGGCCTTCGCCACCGGCGCGGCCTCCCGGTCCGCGGCCAGCGGACGAAGACGAACGCCCGCACCCGGCGTGGCCCGAAGCGGGCGATCGGCGTGCGGAAGAAGCCAGCACGATAGCGGGTCGAGCCGGTCCAGTCGCTGGGCCGGCTTTCTCTGGTGCTGAGTATGCGTGGTCGGCGATTGGCGGACACCACGAGGCGTGGCGGTACGCCGGCGAATGTGAAGGGTAGAGACGACGATGGCGGAACGACGACGCGGCGCCGGTGGGGGGAAGGGCAA
The DNA here is from genome assembly GCA_013698285.1 of Chloroflexia bacterium. GTDB lineage: Bacteria > Chloroflexota > Chloroflexia > Thermomicrobiales > UBA6265 > JACCVE01. Next base: position 4,711 of record JACCVE010000621.1, read on the forward strand.
GTCCCGGGTTCGCCGCAGGGATCGCAAGAACATCCCTCGCGGGCGAGCATTCATCCAGGCGACCTTCAATAACACGATCGTGACCCTGACCGACCCGGCCGGGAACGCGATCGCCTGGTCCAGCGCGGGCTCGAACGGGTTCAAGGGCTCTCGCAAGAGCACCCCGTACGCGGCCCAGGTGACCGCCGAGCAAGCCGCCCGCCGGGCGATGGAACACGGGCTACGCCAGGTCGACGTCTACGTCAAGGGTCCGGGGTCGGGACGGGAGATGGCGATCCGCTCGCTCCAATCCAGCGGTGTCCAGGTGATCTCGATCACCGACACCACGCCGATCCCCCACAACGGCTGCCGTCCGCCGAAGCGCCGCCGCGTCTAGGGACCAGGCCGACCGCCGACCCCGGGCCTCCGGCCCGCGTGGGTCTCACCATGCCGAACGAATGGTCGCCGCCGGCGACGACACGGGCGAGAGGACAGAGGAGCCATGGCGAGGTATACCGGACCGGTGTGCAGGTTGTGCCGCCGGGAGGGGTTGAAGCTCTACTTGAAGGGGGCACGGTGCGAGAGCCCGAAGTGCCCGATCGTGCAGGCCCGGCCGCCCCGCAACTTCCCGCCGGGGCAACACGGCCAGCGGCGCACCCGCCGGCCGTCTGAGTTCGGTCTCCAGTTGCGCGAGAAGCAGAAGGTGCGCCGGTTCTACGGCCTCCTGGAGACGCAATTCCGGAAGCACTACACCGAGGCCGTCCGCCGTGGCGGCGTAACGGGCGACAACCTGCTTCAAATCTTGGAGTCGCGCCTCGATAACGTCGTCTACCGGATGGGCTTCGCCGACTCCCGCGCCCAGGCGCGGCAGCTCGTGCGGCACGGCCACTTCCGCGTCAATGGCCGGAAGACCAATATCCCGTCCTTCATGGTCAAGGCCAACGACGCCATCGATGTCCGGCCCGAGAGCCGTCGCCGGGAGTACTTCAAGGACTTCGGCGACATCCTCGGCACCAAGACCTCGCCAGATTGGCTGCTGGTCGACTCCAACAACCTGAGTGGCCGGGTGTTGCAACTGCCCCTTCGGGAGCAGATCTCCGTACCGCCGTTCAATGACGCCCTGATCGTCGAGCACTACAGCCGCTAAGCGCCAGGGACGGTGACCCGGACCGGGCCGGACCCTCTCCGGCCCGGTCCCCCACATGCCACGTCGCGAGAGATAAGGGGAGGCGAGGTCGTTCGTTGGAAAATCCACAGATCAAAATTGACAGGATCCAAGAGGGACTCAACTATTGCCGGTACCAGATCGAACCCTTGGAGCCGGGGTATGGGACGACGCTCGGCAACGCCTTGCGCCGGATCCTGCTGCGCTCCCTGGAAGGCGTCGCGGTCACCCGGATTCGGATCGACAACGTCTGGCATGAGTTCTCCAGCCTCGACGACGTCCGCGAGGACGTCACCGAGATCGTGTTGAACGTGAAGCAGATCCGCCTCAAGCGGATGACCGAGATGAACGGCGAGATCCGCGCCTTCCTCTACGCCCGCGGCGACGGGTCGGAGCGCCGGGTCGTGACCGCGGGCGATGTCGAGTGGCCGTCCGAGGTCGAGATCATCAACCCCGACCAGGCCATCGCCACCATCGAGTCGCCGGACGCCCAGCTCGACATGGACCTCTGGATCTCCCGGGGCCGCGGGTACCGGTCGGCCGAGATGACGGAGGCCGCCTCCCTCGGCGAGATCGCGATCGACGCGGTCTTCGCCCCGATCCAGAAGGTCAACTTCGTTATCGAGCACACCCGCGTTGGTCAACAGACGGACTACGACCGCCTGTTGCTCGAGATCCTGACCGACGGCACCATCGAGCCCGACGACGCCCTCTCCGAGGCCGCCGAGATCTTGATGGACCATGCCCGGGTCTTCGTCGAGTTTAACCGCAAGGATCGCGACGCGGGCGCCTCGGCGAGCCCGATCATCTCCGACGAGGTCCAGAGCAAGCCCCTCAACGACCTCGGGCTCTCGCCCCGGGTGTTGAACGCCCTGCGGTCCCGCTCTATCGAGCGCGTTGGCCAGGTCTTGACGATGGACCCGGACCAGTTGCTCTCGATCCGGAACTTCGGTCCACGTTCCCTGAACGAGTTGAAGGACAAACTGGCCGAGGCCGGCTACCTGCCCGAGGGAGACGTGCCAGTGTTCGACACGTCGCGCTGGGCAGGCGCGGAGGAAGACGCGTTGGACGATCCCGACTCGCGGGACGTCGCCGATGCGCTCGCCTCCCTGCGTGGCGACGACCTACCGCTGGACGAGGCGGACGAGGAGCAGAACGCATGAGGCACCAGAAGGCCGGCCGCAAGTTCGGGCGTAACCCGGCCCAGCGCAAGGCGCTGTTCCGGCAGCTCGCCATCTCCATCATCTTGCACGAGCGCGTCACCACCACCGAGGCCAAGGCCAAGGAGATGCGCGCGATCGTCGAGAAGCTGGTCACCCTGGCCCGGGAGGACAACCGGCACCAGCGCAACCTGGTCATGTCCCGGATCGACCACGAGCCGGCCATGCTGAAGCTGTTCGAGGTCATCGCGCCGCGCTACGTCGATGCCCCCGGCGGCTACATGCGGATCTCCAAGCTCGGTCCGCGCCGGGGCGACGCCGCGCCGATGGCGCTGATCGAGTTCATGGAATAGCGTGACCGGCGCGATCGTGTCCGGGCTGGCCATCCCGGCCGGGGCTCCGTCCGGGCCGGCGGTGTCGCGGCTCAAACTCACGATCGCCTATGACGGGATGGGGTTCGCGGGGTCCCAGCGGCAGGCGGGCCAGCGCACGGTCCAAGCCGAACTCGAGGCGGCCCATGGCCAGCTCGCGGGCCGTCCGGGTCCGGTGACCTTGGCGGGCCGGACCGATGCCGGGGTCCACGCCGCCGGACAAGTCGGCAGCGTGACCGACCTGGTACCGCACCTGGAGACGGACACGATCCGACGCGCGTTCGCCGGGCTCCTCCCGGACGACGTGTCGGTCTGGCGGGTGGAACGGGTCCCACCCGAGTTCCACGCCCGGTTCGACGCTCGCTGGCGGGAGTACCGGTACCGCATCTGGGAGGGGGAGCCATCCCCGTCCCAGCGCCGCCAGAGCTGGCAACGGAGGTGGGAGCTAGACGTGGAGATGATGGGATTGGCCGCGGCCCGGCTCGTCGGAGAGCGGGATTTCAGCCCGTTCGCCAACGTGACGAGCCCGGACGCCAATGGCGGGGAGGGGCGCTCGCCTGGGTCGCCGATCCGGACGATCCACGCCTGCCGGGTCCACCGGGTCCCGGGACCCTGGGATGTCCGCGCGGGGGCCGGGACCATGATCGAGATCCAGGTGATCGCGAACGGGTTCCTCCGCCGGATGGTGCGGACGATCGTCGGGGTGCTGGTCGAGGTGGGACGGGGGCGCCACGGCGTATCATGGGTCGAACGCATCCTGGCCGACCGGGCGGAGCGAAACGCGACCCGGGTCGCCCCGGCACATGGGCTGGTCCTGTGGCGTGTCGGGTACGACGACGATGAGTGGCGATACGAGGGGCGGGCCTGAGCTCGTCGAGAGGGCAGATCGATGGAACGTAGGACGTTTTCCCCGAAGAAGGCCGACATCGAACGGGCCTGGTTCGTCGTCGACGCGGAGGGTAAGACCCTCGGTCGCCTGGCGTCCGTCGTCGCCCAGGTCCTGCGTGGCAAGGACAAGCCGCAATGGGCACCCCACGTCGACGTCGGTGATTTCGTCATCGTCGTCAACGCCGACAAGGTGCTGGTGACCGGGAAGAAGGAGACCGATCGCTTCTACTACCGGCACTCCGGCTATCCTGGTGGCCTCAAGACCCAGTCGACCCGCGAGGTGCGCGAATCCCACCCCGAGCGCCTCATCGAATCGGCGGTGCGGGGGATGTTGCCGCGCAACGTGCTCGGCTCCGAACAGCTCAAGAAGCTGAAGGTCTACGCCGGGCCGCGACACCCCCACGCGGCGCAGGCCCCGTCGGAGTTGCCGGCTGATAGGTTGGAACGGGCCGGTGCGCTGCGCCACGCCGGCGATCGTTAGAGAGTAGGGGACGGACACGATGACCGACGCGGCGTCGACACAGCGGTACCATTACGGCACGGGGCGGCGGAAGACCGCCGTCGCTCGCGTCCGGCTCTACCCGGGCACCGGGGCGATCACCGTCAACGGCAAGACCGCCCGGGAATACTTCGGCGGCCGCGACCTGCACCAGCAGCAGCTCATGCTGCCGCTCCGCCTGACCAACATGACGGAGCGCTTCGACATCAGCGTCAGGGTCGTGGGCGGCGGCGTCAGCGGTCAGGTCGGTGCCGTCCGGCACGGCATCGCCCGGGCCCTGACGCGGTTCGACATCGAGTTGCGCCCGGCCTTGAAGAGCGCCAAGATGCTGACCCGGGACCCCCGCGCCAAGGAACGGAAGAAGCCCGGTCTGAAGCGCGCCCGCAAGGCCCCTCAGTACACGAAGCGGTAGGGACGATCCCGGCCCACCCCTCGTCCGCGACCTCGCGTGCGTGTGGGTCGGGGTCGTGACCGCGGGGTGCCAATGACCATGCCGGACCCCCACGAAGGGTGCCCCGGCATGGTCATTGGTCGTTTGCCGAGGCGCATCAGCCACCCCTGACGACCCGCGGCCGGGCGTCGGTCCCTCGACTCGGCGGATACCCGCGATCCGTCCCGGGCGAGAGATCGGTCCACCCGTCATGTCCACCCGTCAGACCACCCATCGCGACGGTTCGCTCGAACGGCTGGGTGGCCAGACCCCACGGTCCCCGGCGAAGCGATCACGGACCATCGCCGCCATCGCGGCGGCCGAGTGGGTCTTGTCGAGCCCCAACGAGAGAGGCCACCCGGCCGGCTCGATCACGATCGTCCCCGCGAAGGCGACGTCCCGGGCGGCCGACAGGACCCGGCTCGCCATCCGAGGGTCGGTCGATCGCCCCCACCCGTTCCCGGTCACGCGGCCCAGCCTGATGGTGGTCAACCTCGGCATCATCCGGTGGAGCGCCGCCTCGGCTTCCCACGGACCGTTCCGGGTGCCCGACAAGTCGAGAGCCAGGTCGTAATCCCATTCTTCCGCCAGGCGTCGCAATGCGGTCATCGCCAGGAGTTGGTCCCGGATCGGATGACGGTGGTCCGGCCTGACGGCAAGGGTGATCCTGCCGGTCGTCACCTGGCGGCTCAGCGCCGCGATCAATCCCGCCGTCGCGTGCCGGCTCGCGCCTCGGCCCGTTGCGACCGCCCAGGGCACCACCAGCCGCGGCGTGGTGAACGTCGTGGCCGACTCCACCAGCCGCCGTTGGCGCAAAGACTCCAGGACGCGGCCCGGTGCCGTGGGCAACCAGAGTGAGTCGACCGTTATCTGTCCGCTGGGGAGACGTGGCCCCGGGAGGACGTGGTGTAGGGGGATCGCGACGGCCACGCCATCGAGGCGTGCCCGGGTGATCATCGACCTGGACGCCGCGATCGCCGAGGGCGTGACGGCGTGGACCAGCAAAGTGACGCGCGGGGCGGTTAGACGGGAGACCATATCGCCATACCAGAGGGGAGATCAGCGGGGAGCATCACCTGCCGCGCGAGCCAGATGTCCGCCCGGCCGGAAGTCGTCCCCGCCGGCGGGTGGATACCGGAGGCTGAGAAATCTGATCGGCATCCTACCACCTTCTCCGGCCATCGCCCCGGTCACTCCGTCACCTCAGCTCCATTCCACGGTCGCCCCCGGGAGAGCGACGACGATCGGGCCGTCGAACGTCGAGGCGGCCCGGGCCGCGTACCGATCCCGCCCGACCTCTTCCCAGAGATGCGACAGGACCAGCGTCTCCACGCCCAAGGCCGTTGCTAGGCTGCCCATCTCGGCGGCCGTCGAATGGCCTCGCACCGCTTCCCCCTTGATCGGCTCCGGTTGGCCGGCATCTCCGGCCAAGACCGCGATGTTGCCGGCGAGCGGAGAGAAGTCGGTGTCCGGACCGGTATCGGCCGTGTAGAGTAGGGCCCTGCCCTCGTTCGCCTCGACCCGGATCGCCCAGCACGGGACATAGTGGATCGTCGGCGTGAAGGTCACCCGGGCGTCACCGATGGTCAGCGCCGACGTCGGGTCATATTCGGTAATGGTGAACACGTCGTCGAAGAAGGTCTCACCCTCCGCCTTCCCGGCGAACGCGCTGCCCACGGCGGCGAGGAACGCCTCGCCACCGGGTGGCATCCAGAGTGGCACCGGCCCCGCCGGCCGGACCGGGTTGTAGGCGAGGGCGAACCGTAGGGCGACCAGGTCCAGCACGTGGTCTACGTGGAGGTGCGAGATGACGACCGCTTCCAAGGTTCTGAAATCGGCGTGGCGGCGGAGTTCGGGCAGCGTGCCCGGCCCGAGGTCCAGGACCAGCCGGGTCGAGCCGGTGTCCACAAGGTAGCCGGAACACCCCTGGCCCGCGTTCGGCCCGGCCGCGCTCCCGCCCAGGATGGTCAACCGCATCAGCGCGACCTTTCCAGGGCCGACGTCATCGGATCGATCGCGTGGTCGAGGTCCTCGAGGTGGCAGATGTCGTTCTCCAGGTGGATACTCGTGCCCTCCTGGACGACTTCGAGGTGGGTCAGGCTGCAATTGTGGACGTGGAACCGGGCCCAGTCGTTGGGGTTGACGCCGTGGATGGTGGCCAGGAAGGACCCGATCACGCCGCCGTGGGCGACCACCGCAACCCGGTGGTCGTGGTATTCCGCCATGATCGCCAGGAACGCGGCGTAGACCCGTTCATGGAAACCACGCCGGGTATCGCCGCCCGGCCACCCAGCCTCATGGTCCTCCAGATCGTCCAGGCGAGCGGCGATCTCGGGGTGTTCCTCGACCAGGCGGGCGACGGACACGCCCTCGATCTGGCCGAAATTGATCTCCATCAAGTCGGGCTCGATCCGCGGTGCCAGGCCGATCCGATCCCCGATGAACGTCGCCGTCGTCAGGGCGCGATTGAGTGGGCTCGACACGAGGGCATCCACCGGGGGCAACTCTAGAAACCGGTCGGCGATCCTCCGGGCCTGGGCGTGACCGTGCTCGTCGAGCGGGACATCGGTCCACCCATGCAGGAGCCCACCGACGTTGCTGGCGGTCCGGCCGTGGCGGACGAGGTAGAGGTGCGTCCTACCCGTGGTTGTTGGGTGCCGGATGTGGGGGAAACGGTCGCTCATGGTCGCCTCGGGGGTGCCGGGAGGCATAGTCGTCACAGAGGTCGGTCAGGTGACAGGCCTCGCAGCGCGGGGTCGGGGCGCGGCAGACGGCCCGGCCATGGGCGATCGCGTTCAGGTGGAACGAGTAGATGACGTCGCGCTCCCCGCCGAGGAGGGCTTCGAGTGCGCCGTGGGTCGCCTCGGCCGACACCTTGGGACCGACGAGCCCGAGTCTCCGGCTGAGCCGGTGAACGTGCGTATCGACCGGCATCGCCGGTCGCCCGAGGCTGAAGAGTAACACGCAGGCCGCCGTCTTCGGTCCGACGCCATGCAGAGCCATCAGCCAGGCGAGAGCCTCGTCCAAAGGCATTTCCCCGAGGAACTCGAGGTCGAAATCATCCCGCTCGTCCTCGATCTCTGCCAGGATCGCCTTGATCCGTGGCGCCTTCATCTCCGCCAGGCCTCCCGACCGGATCGCGTCGGCGATCTCTCCGGCCGGGGCGGCGCGTGCCGCCGACCACGTCGGGAACCGCGCCTTCAAGGCCGCGAACGCCCGCGCGGTATTCGTGTCCGACGTGTGTTGCGACAGGATCGTCCCGACCAACTGGTCGATCGGTACCCCGTGCGACCGCCACGCCTTCCGCCCATACCGTTCATCCAGCCGCTCGATCACCGCCGCGACCTTATCCACCACCGATCCCCCCGTCCTCCCCAACCGGACTCGACACCACCTGCCGCCCCGCGATCCGCGGGCCGCCGCCCGCAT
>JACCVE010000015.1 GCA_013698285.1 Chloroflexia bacterium
TGCCAGGGTCGGTCTGGTGGGCGTCCGGGCTGGTCGTGGCCCTGGTCGGGGCGAACGCGGCGGCGTTCCGGATCGACCGGCGGGCCGGGATGGCGACCTGCTTCCCCTGCGTGGCGGTGGCGACGGCGGCGATGGGCCTGGGCTGGCTCCTGGCGATCCGGTGAGCGAGACGCTGGCGCGGCTGCGCGCCCGGCCCGAGACGGCCGCCTGGTTGGACGCGCTGGACGCCGCCGACGCCTCGGCGGGGTCAGGCTACCCGGCGCGGACGATCGACGTTCCCGTGGGCGCGGCGCTGGCGGGGGCGCTGCGAGACTTCGGAGTCCTAGAAGAGGATATCGGCCCGATCGTCGCGGCCCTGCCCGGGCAGGAGGATGATCCGGCGACGCACGACCTGGCCTCCCGGACGGCCCGGGCGCTGGTCGAAGCGATGGGGGACCTCCATCCGGCCGAGGAATCGGGCGCCGCCTTCGCCATCCCGGCCTGGCCGGCGGAGACGGGACCGACGGGGCGGTGCTTCGCGATCTTCGCCTACGCCGCCGCGCTGCCGCACCTGCGGTCGTACCATCGGGGCCATGGTGTCCCCGATGACGTGACGAGGGCGACGGTGGCGGATCTGGGGCGCCATGTCCTGGTCCATCGCCGCCGATACGGGACGGTCGGGCTGGAGCCGCAGGGGTGGCTGAGTCTGCACCTGCGCGGGCTGCTGTTCCAGTTGGGCCGTTTGCAATTCGAGCGGGCGACGCTGTGGGAGCGCCTGGGGACGGCGGTCCGGGCGGCCGGGGAGCCGTTCGGGCCGGGCGACCCGGCGCTCTCGGTCCACATCCCGGACTTCTCGGGCCCGCTGGACCCGACGGCGTGCGACGCTGCGTTCGCCCGCGCCGCCGCGTTCTTTCCGCGGCAGTTTCCGATGGAGCGGCACGCGGTCGCGTTCTGCGCCTCGTGGCTGCTCGACCCACACCTGGCCGAGGTGCTGCCGGAGACCTCGAACATCGTCCGTTTCCAGCGCCGGTTCCAGTTGGCCTACCGGACGGAGCCCGACGACGAGTCGACGGTCCGCTTCGTCTTCGGCCATGTCCCGGCCGACCTGGCGAGCCTGCCGCGCGAGACGACCCTGCAACGGGCGGTGCTGGACCACATCGCGGCGGGCGGGCACTGGCGGGGGGGCGTAGGGTGGGTCAGGGTGCCGGACGGGAACTGATTGCCGGGTGATCGTCTAGACGTTGCTAGACGTGTCAGTGGTCGCCGCTATCGCGGTGCCGCTTGCTGTGCTCATGAGGACGTACGCATGATTGAATATGGATAGGGTAGGTCCATATCGGCGAGGATCGTCCATAGGAAGGTGCGTCCACGCGAAACCGTGCGTACGTCATGGAGGGCGCAACAAGCAGCGCCCCTAAAGATCATTTGGGCATGTCCGGCGCGGCCCAGGTCGGGGACGGCCGGTGCCGGGGTCAGTCCTCGCCCAAATACGCCTTGCGGACCATGTCGTTGCGGGTCAGGGCGGCGGCGGCGGCGGCGAGGACGATATGGCCGGTCTGGAGGACGTAGCCGCGGTGGGCGACGGCGAGGGCCATGAGGGCGTTCTGCTCGACGAGGAGGACGGTGGTGCCCTGGGCGTTGATGTCCTTGACCACGTCGAAGATGGCCTCGACCAGGATCGGGGCCAGACCCATCGAGGGCTCGTCGAGGAGGAGGACCTTGGGGCGGGCCATCAGGGCCCGGCCGATGGCGAGCATCTGCTGCTCGCCGCCGGACATCGTGCCGGCCTTCTGGAGTTTGCGCTCTGCCAGGCGGGGAAAGAGGTCGAAGACTCGGGCCAGGTCATCCTTGTCGGGTTTGCCGAGCGAGAAGGCGCCCATGTTCAGGTTTTCCAGCACCGACATCCGGGGGAAGACGCGGCGGCCCTCGGGCGATTGGACGATGCCGAGGCCGACGACCTTGTGGGCCGGGATGCCGTTCAGCGGCTGGCCGTTGAAGGTGAGGGAGCCGGTGCGGGGGGACAGCAGGCCGGAGATGGTCTTGAGGGTGGTGCTCTTGCCGGCCCCGTTGGAGCCGATCAGGGTGACGATCTCCCCCTGGCCGACCTCGATGGTGATGCCCTTCAGGGCGTGGATGTGGCCGTAGTAGGTGTGGACGTCACGGAGTTCGAGCATCGCCATGGGTGGTGCCTCACGGGAGTCGGAAGACGGTGGACAGTCGACGGACGACGGACGACGGACGACGGACGACGGAAGACGGAAGTCGGCTGGCAGCAGGCGGTAGGGAGGGTGGGGGTCAGGTGGGGGGGAGAAGGATGGGGTCGGGGAGGACGGCGTCGCCGGCGGGGACCTTGGCGATGGTGTCGGCGGCTCCCCGGCCGAGGTAGGCCTCGATGACGCGGGGGTCGCGCTGGATCTCGGCCGGGCTGCCCTCGGCGATCTTGACGCCGTGGTCGAGCACCGCGACCCGGTCGCTGATGCCCATGACGACCTTCATGTCGTGCTCGATGAGGAGAATCGTCAGGTCCAGGTCGCGGCGCATGCCGTCGATGAACTTCGTGAGCTGGGCCGTCTCGCGGGGGTTCATGCCGGCGGTCGGCTCGTCGAGGAGGAGCAGGTGGGGCTCGCTGGCCAGGGCCCGGG
>JACCVE010000023.1 GCA_013698285.1 Chloroflexia bacterium
GGCCGAGCAGGAACTCGTCCCCGGTCAGGTCGTAGACGAGATAGCTCTGGGCGGTGATCCGGACCCAAAGGCCGGTCAGGGAGAGGACGATGGTCAGCCAGAACCAGGTAAACTGCCGGGATTCGAAGGCGGCGAACGCCCGCGGCGACCCGGCCCCGGCCGGGATCGTCGATCCTTGGTCCGAGGACGGAGAGGGGGCAGAGGTGACGGGTCCCGTGTCGGGCTCGGGAGTGACGGGACCGGCCCGAGCCGCGGTCTCGTCGCCAGGTGAAGGGCGATCGACCGGCGCCATGTCCCCGTCGCCGGGATCGATGCGACCCGACTGGCCCACCAAGGGGGGCGGGACGACATCGACGCCCCGGTGATCGTCCCGACCGATCCCCACTCCGGAACCCGTCGCCGGCTCGCCCTTCGTCACCGCGGTCGGCCCTCGCCCCGTCGCATCGTCGGATCGCCGACCCGCGTGCCTCCGTATATTCGGGGAAAGCATACGCGGGGACCGGCCCCGGTACGAATCGCCGGTCTGGGTTCGGGTCCTTTTTGGGGCAGCGGCGAACGCGCTGGCCCCCTACACTGCAACCATGTCATCCGCGCATCGCACCCGGCGGCAGCACACTTTACCCCAGGATATCCTCCTTTGAGGCCGCCAGACGGGTCTCACCTCGCGATGACCAAATTTCCCCGTCAAGTCCTCATCATTCAGTACCACCATGGACAGGATCCGGGGTTTGCCCGGCTCACCCCCTTCCTCGGCCAGTCCGCCGTGGCCAGCCTGCTGATGTCGTGCCTGCTCGACCTCCTCGGCCAGGTCCTCCGGCTCAGCGGCGTGAACGTCGTCGTGGTCGCGAGCCAGGGCGCCTCGGTCGGGCTACGTGCCGTCCTCCCCGCCGGGGTCACCGTGCTGCCCGTGCCCGGGACGGTGCCGGCGGCCGGGATCGCGGCGTTCGCCATCGGAGCGTTGCGGGAGCATGGGTATGTCCGGCTCGTGACCGTACGGGCCGACGCCTTGGCCGTCCCGGCGATCGATATCGGGACGGCCTGTGGCGCCCTGGCCACCGCCGACGTGATCGTCGGACCGACGCCGGCCGGGGCGTCGTATCTCACCGGGGTGACCGCGACCGCCATCGACGCCATGGGTGCGACCCTGTGGCTCGACGCGGCACGGGTGTTGGCAGGGGCCCACGAGCGGGGCCTGGTCGGTCGCCGCGTCGCCGCCCGGCCGATCTTGGCCGAGATCACCACCTACGACCAACTCGCCGGACTTGCCGACCTGGCAGGACTCGGCCATCGCGTCTCGTCGTGGGTCGAGGAACAGACCCGCCCGGGCTAGGCGAGGCGATCGTCCCCCTCAAGACATCGTATTCGGCTGACGTTCGGATCGTTTCCCGCCGCCGTGCCAAGGATGTGTGGTCACCGCACCTGATCCGCCCCCCAGTGGCTGATACTCTGCGCCGGGAAGGTCCTCGTCCGGACGGCCACGACCGGGACGTGCCTGGGACAATTGCCGTGAACGCGCCACGACGTGTTGGGGGACTCGCAGATGATGGGACGGAGAGGCAGGTTCGGTCCGCGAAGCGCGGCCACGGCCGCGATGGTCTTGACATTGACCCTGATGAGCCTCCCTGCGCTCGTGACCGGCACGTCCGCCCGCTCGCCCATCCTGCCACCGGGCCAGCCCGAGACCGGACCCGGCGGAGTGAGGCGTGACTATCCTGCCGTGGCCAACCGGCGCATCGGCGATGTCCCGGACGGCGGGTGGCTGTTCATGCCGGCCGCCGGCGACGGCGAGATCGCGACCGGCCCGCTGCCCCTGACGATCTTCTTCCACGGCTACACCGCGACCGACCCGGGCAGTTACCTCGGCTGGATCAACCACATCGCCCGGGGCGGGAGCATCGTCTTCTTCCCGGATTATCAGGGGACCGACTTCGCGGCCCAGGTCACGGCCGACTACCTCCCCAACGCCGTGGCCGGGGTCCGGTCGATGCTGGACACCGTCGGCTCGGACGGTCTACCGTCCGTCGATCGGAACCGGGTCAACGTGGTCGGCCACTCGCTCGGGGGGGTGCTGGCGACGGGATACGCCGCGCTGGCGGCCCAGGAGGGGTTGCCGGTGCCGGGGGTCCTGATGCCGGTGCAGCCGGGCGGGTGCGCGGGGTGTGGGGACGCGAGTGACCGCCTCGGGGCCCCATTCTTCGACCTCAAGGACGTTGATCCAGACACCTATGCGCTGGTCCTCGTCGGGGACGATGACACCGTCGTGGGCTCGGTCGCGGCGCGCCGGATCTGGGACGGGCTGGGGCACCTCGCCAACGACCGTCGCGACCTCGTCCTGTTCCAGACTGACCTGCATGGCGACCCGCCCCTCGTCGCCGACCACTTGCTGCCGCAGACCGCGGGGCGCTTCGGGGAGCCCGACGCCTTCGATTACCACGGCGTCTGGAAACTGTTCGACGCATTGGTCGCCTGCGCCCACGATGGGGCCGACTGTGATGTCGCGCTGGGGGGTGGAGATGCGCAGACATCCCTGGGGACGTGGTCCGATGGCACACCGGTCACGCCTCTGATCGTCTCAGACGACCCGGACGACATCTTGACCGCCGAGGAACGGTGAACGGGGCGCGACGCCGGACCATGCCCGCGTGACCGACGGCAGGACAGAGGGGACGATGGTCGCGGTCCCGGCCAGCTTCTCCCTGGCCCGGACGTGCGCCCCGGTTTGGTGGTCACGAGGGCGACTGCCCGATCTCGAATGGTCGGGCGGCCTCGTCTGGGTCGGACATGGCCCGGACCACCTCGCCCGCCGCCGGGCCATGGTGGTCGACGGCAGGCTGCACGTCACCGGTGACGCGCCAGAATCGGACGCCGCGTGGGCACGCGAGGTCCTCGGGGTCCGTGCCCTGGCCCGGCTCGGCGACGACCCGACCATCGCGCGGCTGGCGGCGCGCCATCCCGGCACTCACCCGTTCGCGTACGGGTCCCTCTACGCGGGCCTGCTGACCTCGATCATCGGTCAAGGGGTCTCGGTCGCCGCCGCCGCGACCTTCCAGGCCCGCCTTGCCCGGTCGCTGTCGCCGCCGGTGTCGGTGGCCGGGGATGACCGGCAGTACTGGCCACTGCCGAGCGCCCACGACCTCGCCGCCGCCGATCCGGCCGCGGTCAGGACCTGCGGTGTCACCGGTCGCCGGGCGGCTGCCCTGGTCGCCATGGCTCGCCATGCCGCCGATGGCGACCTCCCGGCCACGAGCGTGGCCCTGGCCGACCCGGTCGCCACGGAAGTGATGCTACGCGAGTTGCCCCTGGTCGGTCCGTGGACGGCCCGGTCGGCGCTCCTCTGGGGGATCGGGGCGGACGACGCGTTCCCGCCGGGCGACGCCGCCCTGCTCCGGGCCGCACGGCACGCCTACGATGACGACGGCCTGGACCAGCGGACGCTCGAACGCCTCAGCGAGGGCTGGCGGCCAGCCAGGGCGCGGGCGGCCCGCCTGCTCTGGCTCGACCTGCTCGGCACGCCGCCCGAACACGGTCCTGATGAGCGACCATAACGGCCCGGCGCCCCTCACCGGCTCCCTAAACCCGCGAGAGACAGAACCCGATGCGACCGGGCGGACGCGTGCTACCCGACGATGGCCATTCCGGCCCGGCCGCGGTCCGCCGCCCGAACCGGGGGCATGGGTCTCCCTGGGCTGGCCTCCCGGCGACCAGGGTGGTGCGGCGCGATTCCCCGCCCCTATACTCGGGCTGCCACGGATCGGCTGGCACATCGCTGGGCTCTTGCCAGCACCTCATCGCGCGTGAGAAGGATCAGGATGCTCCCGATCGACAATGACGAGCTCATCAGGACGATCGGTTACATCGGCCTCTTCGCCATCATCTTCGCCGAGACGGGGTTGCTGATCGGTTTCTTCCTGCCCGGTGACAGCCTCCTCTTCACCGCCGGGTTCCTCGCCTCCCAAGGACATCTCAATATCGCCCTGCTGGTGCTGGTCTGCTTCGTGGCCGCCGTTGTCGGTGACGCGACCGGCTACGCCTTCGGCGACCGGGTCGGGCGTCGCCTGTTCACCCGGCCACAATCTCGTCTGTTCAAGCCGGAACACCTGCTCAAAGCCGAATCGTTCTTCACGAGACACGGGGGGAAGGCGATCATCTTCGCCCGCTTCATCCCGATCGTGAGGACCTTCGTGCCGGTGGTCGCCGGTGTCGGATCGATGCCCTACACGTCGTTCCTCAGCTTCAACGTGATCGGCGCACTCGCCTGGGCGGTGGGCGTGCCCCTGGCCGGCTACTGGCTCGGCAGCGCCATCCCCAGTGCCGAGCACTACCTTGAGCCGATCATCCTGGTGATCATCGTCGTCTCGATCCTACCGACCGTGATCCATGTCTGGCGCGACAGCGGCGACGACATCAAGGCGGCGGCCCGCCAGCAGTGGCAGGCCCGCCGCGAGCGCCGGGCCCGGTAAGCGCGCGGGAGCGAGGTCGAGACCGCATCGCGTCAGGGGGACGACTCGTGGCCGATCCCGACCGCACCGTTGAGCCCTTCGACATCGACCGGACGATGACCCTGCTGCGGGAGGCCGTGGCACCATTCCCGAAAGCGGCCATGTTCGAGCTGGCCGAGCGGGGCTACAGCACGCCGTTCCAGCAACTGGTGGCCTGTGTGATCTCGATTCGGACTCGCGACGAGGAGAGCCTGCCGCTCAGCATCCGGCTATTCGAGCGTGCCCCGACCCCGGCGGCGGTCGCCGCCCTCGACGTGGCAGAGATCAACGCCCTGATCCGCCCGGCCACGTTCCACGAGCGCAAGGCGGTCCAGATCCGGGCGATCGCGAGCCGGGTCCGGGACGAGTTCGGCGGCGAGTTGCCCTGCGACGAGGCGACGATGCGGTCCTTCTCGGGCGTCGGCGTCAAGTGCGCCAACCTGGCCCTCGGCATCGCCTGTGGCCAGGCCCGGATCAGCGTCGACATCCACGTCCACCGCATCACCAACCGCTGGGGCTACGTGGCGGCCAGCACGCCGGAGCGGACGCTGATTGCCTTGGAGCGCATCTTGCCGGAGCGCCACCGGGTAGAGATTAACCGCCTGCTGGTGCCGTTTGGCAAGCACATCTGCACGGGTGTCGCGCCGAGGTGCTCGACTTGTCCGGTGCTGGAGATGTGCCAGCAGGTAGGGGTGACAAGCCATCGGTGAGACCCATCAAGCGTCAGCATGAAGCGGTACCGGCCGGCTAGATATTCTTTCAACCTGGATGAGTTGGACGAGTGGCGATAATCGGGGCAATAGCCCGCCGTCCCCGTCCCAGCCGGAGCAAGCCGGGCCAGGAGGCTGCGCTACACCGGAGTCGCGCCGTGTTCCTGGAGTCCGTGACCTATCCCTCCGCGTGGCCGCGTCTGCTGGCGGCGCGGATCGAGACCGTGGTCGCGAGGTTGGCGTCCGGGACGCGGACCAAGGAGCAGCGGGGATGAAGCCACCCGTCGCGCCGCCCAGCGGTCCGTCCCCCACGCCGACCGGACCCGCGCCACGTCCGGGCGAGACCCCACCAGGCCGGGAGCCGCGCCCCACGGATCACGACTTCCGGCCACCCCGGCAGGTTCCGCCGCCGTCCCCCTTCGAGTCGTTTGCGAAGACCGTGGGAGCGTTGCTGGCATGGAAGTCCGGGCGAAGGTGAGCGGTTCCGGCTCAGGTCCGAGCCGTCCCATTTCACGGTGTTTGGTGTTCTCCTGTGCGTGGAGACGTGTCCTGTATCGGCGAGTGCCGTCCTGTCGTGCGGTGCTGGGGTACAAAGTGACCACCCTACGCGACGGGGCGACCGCCATTCCGCCAACCGGCGCCTTCCCGCCGTCGCGTCGAGGAGAACCACCACGAACGTCCGTGCCGGACTCTTGGGACGGAAGGACGCCGAAACCACGCCCGACGACAGCCTGACGACCTTCCTCTTCGCCAAGCCGTCGTTCCTCCACGGGGTTGCCCGTGCCCTGGACCTGGGCAACACCTTGACCCAACACAATAAGAGCGACCGGCAATAGGGAGTGGGTGGGTGGACACGGGTCCGGCG
>JACCVE010000027.1 GCA_013698285.1 Chloroflexia bacterium
GCCCGCGCCCGGGGTAGCGACCGGGGAGGCGGGGGGAGGGGCGGGCTGACGAGCGGCATTGGCGATGGCCTGGGCGTCGGACCGGCTCTGTCCGGCGTCGCGCTCCGGCCCGGACCCGAGGAGGCGACGGGCACTGTCCCCGACGACGGCCAGCCCGAACACGGCCAGCAGGGCCCGGCTGCCCCGGCCGAGCATCTGGCGACGGCCGAAGGCGTCCGGGTCTTCGGCCCTGGCCGGGGCCACCTTGGCCGGGGCCGAGAGCCAGCCCCAGGCGATGCCGAAGAGGGCGAAGGTGAGCAGTAACTGGACCCGGACGGTGTCTCTGGCACCGCTCGCGGCGGCGAAGATGCCGAGGTGAGCAACGGGGAGGATGACCAGTCCGGTGAAGAGGAGCAGGCCCGTGGCGACCGCGATCCCAGCGCCGATCCGCCGCCGGAACCCACCGCCGGACGAGCGGGCGAGCCGGTCGGCCCAATCCCCGGCGGTGGCCCCGAAGGCGATGATGCCGAGCAGGACGGTGACGAAGAGGGTCTGCTTGGCGAGGCTGCCGTAGGTCTCGGTCACGGTGCCGAACACGTCGAGGGGCGTCAGCCGGGAGATGGCGGCGACGATGATCTCGGGGAAGCTGGGCACCGTGCCGTCGCCGTCTCCCGCCAGGCGCCAGGCGAGCTGGGCCGCCAGCATCACCAGGGCCGCGCCCATCCCGGCCAGGGCCGGGTTTCGCCGCGCGCCGACCGCCCCGGCACCGGTGGCGATCGTGGTGCCCGGTGTCCCCGGGCCGCGACCTATCCGGGACCGGGGGGCGACCGGGGACCGGCCGGGTGGGCGGGGCGCGATGGGTGCCCGGGGGGTGAGATCGTCCATATCATGCTCCTCGGTGATGCCCTGGCCAGCGCGCGTCTGGCCAGGATCGGCGCCCTCGGTGACAGCGAGTGTCTCGATAGCGTGAAACCATTACACCGGCACCGGCACCGGGCCGACTTGCACCGACGGTCAATGCGAGATGCGCGGCGGCCGAGTGCGACGATTCATATGCCAGCACGTCTGCATTAAGGATACGGTGTCACGACCTCGGTAGTAATCTACCCGCGTAGCCGCACGTCGCGACGTGATGGTTCGTTGGGCGTGGGGATCAATCGGCGGGCTCGACCGATGAGGGCGTCATCCAACGGAGGAGCAAACGCCGGGTGAACCCGCCGCGTGCGTCCCGCTTCGCCCGTCGCATCGCCTCGAACGTTTCCCAGTTCGTACCTTGCCGGGCCAGGATCGCCTCGATCACTTCGACGATGTCGGCGAGTTCATCACGGTCACCACTCAACCGGTACTCGGCGAGTTCCTCGTCGAGTTTGGCCTCGAGCCCCGCGATGTATTCGGCGTCGTCCAACACTCGGCACTCGGCCCGTATTCCCTCGGTCGCGATGATCTCGGGGATACGGTCCCGCACACGTTTCTCATGCATTGGCATAGGGGTTTTCCGAAGGATAGACCGCGTTGGTCGCCACCACTCCGATACCGCCGGTCAGAGGGTGAGGGCACGACGCGAATTCGGGGCCCCTAGCGGCCAGGTAACGGGCGGGGAGCCTGGGCTGGCACGAGCGGGAGATCGCTGAGGTGGAACCACAGGTGCGGGGCCGGGAGTGGCCGGACGACATGGGCCGACTCGAGGTGGGCGGCCAGGCCATCATCGATCGCTTCGATGGCGGCGGTGGGATCGTCACCGAACCAGAGCCCAAAACTGCCCTCGGCACAGCGGACCAAGAGCCGAGAGGGGTACAACCTGTGTTGGGCGACGACTTGGACATACGCGTGCATGGGGACAGGCTCCAACGGATCGGGGAGAAGGGTGTTGCTGAGGCCACGACGGCACATGCTGCCAGCACCGTGGACATTGACACCGGGGACGTTGGCGCGGTGGATGGGGGCGTGGTGCACCGGTCGAGGGTCACTCCGTGACGCGATCCGAGACGACGCTCCGGCGTGGTACCGACCACGCACGGGACGTGCCGTCGCATGGCGACGGCGGTGGTGGGTTGAACCCCGGGCCACGCCGCCTCGCGGGGCCAGTCCCCCGGCGGTCGCCCCGGTAGGGACGGTTCTGGCCTGGCACGCTGACTGCGTGCGTGATGGAGCGACCATGGAGCGACCTATCACCATGGGGCGATCGACGACCGGACCGGGACCTGTGCCCGTGACGGGGGCGAGCGGTCGCCATTGAGCGGCGCGCACCCACGAGCGGAGTCCCGGACAACCGGGCAGAGGAGTCAGGACATGGACAGTGAGGCACGAGGCGGCGGCGAGATGATCGGGGCCGACGTGATCGGGGCCGATGTCGTGGGAGCCGACGGCGGCAAGGTCGGAAAGGTGATCGCGGCCTATGCCGGATACGTGGTGGTCGAGAAGGGATTCTTCTTCCCGACCGATTACTACATCCCGTCGTCGGCCGTGGTCAGTGCCGGCCCTGACGAGGTGATGTTGAACCTGACCAAGGATGAGGCGCTGCACCAGGGCTGGGACGCCGTGCCCGCCAGCCTCGGCGGCGATGTCGCGGAGATGGTCCCGGGCGAGGCGGGGAATGCCCCCATGTCGTCGCCTGACACGACCCGGGCGGATCGGTATGGCCATGCCCAGCCGTTCGACCACGAGATCGACGGGGACGTCACCCACGACGACTCGGGCGGCACGATCACGGTCGAACTCCACGAGGAGACGGCGACCGCCTCGACCCGCGAGCGCGACCTCGGCCAGGTCCGGATCGAGAAGCAGATCGTCACCGAGGACCAGACGATCGACGTGCCGGTGATCGAGGAGCGCATCAGGGTCGAGCGGCGACCGGTGGACCACGCGGTCGAGGCTGGAGCCACCCTGGAGGAGCGGACCTTCTCGGTGCCGATCCGGGGCGACGTGGTCGATGTGGAGAAGGAGATCCGCGTCACCGAGGAAGTGACCATCCAGAAGGAGGCGGTCGAGCGGTCCACCACGGTCGAGACCACGGTCCAGCACGAGGAGTTGCGGGTCGATGACACCGCGACCACGGGCGAGGGACGCGTGACCGAGACTCGCGGCGGGGCACCGGCCGCTCCGGGCGACTCCGTCTAGGGATTCCCCGGGGGACCGTGGGGAATGTCGTGATGGCCGGGCATGGGATGACTCGCCCGTGCCCCACCTGTGTCAGGCGCCCCTGACCGGGTCCAGGTGGTCCCAGGCGGCGGTGACCTGGAGGATCAGGTCGTCGATGTCGAACGGTTTGAGGACGATCGAGACGCCCTTGGCTTTGAGGTGCCCTTCCATGTCGGTCAGTTCCCGCCGGGCGGCCGTGCAGATGATCACCGGGATCGTGGCCGTCTGGCGGTCCATCTTCAGCTTCTGGAGCATCTGCCAGCCGTACTGCTCACCGCCGATCAGGTAGTCGAGGATGATCAGGTCCGGCATGGTGCGCTTGATCTCGGCCAGGTCGTGGAAGGCGTAGGAATAGAGGACGACCTCGTACCCTTCTTCTTCGAGGATGTCGCGGAACAGGTCGAGGATCTCCTGGGTATCGTTGACGACCAGGATCCGGCGGGGTCGGTGGAGCTCCGTGGACACTGGGTCATCTTCCTCCGGCTAGGGTGGGTGTTCGGTCTCGGGATCGGGAGATTCTAGCCCGGAATCGCCACTCGCGCGACGGGTCTGCCACAGCCCGGGACGAACCCCGGCGTGTTGCACGCGGTGTCCCGGTTGGCGCATGCTGACCCCGACGCGGCACGCGACGAAATACCGCCCCGGGCGGGGCCGATCGAGGGTGTCCGCCCCACGCATTCTAGACTGACGGGGGACGACTGCCACCATGGCGAGAGGGCCATTCGGGTTTCGGACGCGAGGGCGACGCCGCGACGCGGACAACGGCGCGGCGGCACCCGCCCTCGCCGCGATTCGCCACGACTTGATCGCCGAGGAGCAGGCCCTCCTCGGTCGCCTGAGCACGGCCCTCGAGACCTATCCCGGCACGCCCGACGACCAGGCCGCCGTGCGCAGGGCCTCGGAACAGTTGCACGCGCTGTTCTTGCTGGTCGTGGTCGGTGAGTTCAACGCCGGCAAGTCGGCCTTCATCAACGCGCTGGTCGGGGCGCCCGTGATGCCGGAGGGAGTCCTGCCGACCACGTCGGTGATCAACCTACTGCGCCACGGGGAGGCGGTGTCCGAGCGCATCCTGGCCGACGGGGTGATCGAGCGGCGCCATCCGGCCGCGTTCCTCGAAGACATCACCGTGGTCGATACCCCCGGCACCAACGCGATCATCCGCGAGCACGAGGCCCTGACCCAGGAGTTCGTGCCGACGTCCGACCTGGTCCTCTTCGTCACCTCGGCCGAGCGCCCGTTCACCGAGAGTGAGCGGGAGTTCATGGCCGTGATCAGGGAGTGGGGCAAGAAGATCGTCGTGATCGTCAACAAGGTCGACCTGCTGCGGGACGAGGCCGCGGTCGAGCAGGTGGTGACCTTCGTCCGCGAGGGCGTCTCCCGCTTCGTCGGCTTCGAGGCCGAAGTCTTCGCGGTCGCGGCCCGCCTCGCCCTGGAGGCCAAGACTGGTCCCGCCGGTGAGGGTGGGGACGCCGCCCCAGCCGCGGACGTCCCGAGCGACGTGGGGGGCGGTAACGGTCTGGTCCCGGTGGACGGAGACCCGGACCTCGACCCGGCCCGCCAGCGGCAGTGGGACGCCAGCCGGTTCGAGGCCCTGGAGACCTTCATCTTCGACACCCTGGACGAGGAGGGCCGGGTCCGGCTGAAGCTGCTCAACCCGCTGGGGATCGCCGAGCACACCGCCGACCGCTACCTGAAGGACGCCCACGACCGCCTGCTGGTGCTGCGGGAGGACATCGCCACGATCGAGAACATCGAGCACCAGCTCGAGATCTACCAGGAGGACATGCGGCGCCAGTTCGCCTACCACCTGACCCGGATCGAGAACATCATCGCCCGGATGGTGAACCGGGGCGACGCCTTCTTCGAGGAGACGATCCGGATCGGCCGCATCTTCGACCTGATCAATAGCGACCGCATCCGCGGCGAGTTCGAGCGGGCGGTGATCGGCGACACCGAGACCCGGATCGACACCACGATCGACGAGTTGATCGACTGGATGGTCGAGCAGGACCTGAGGACCTGGGAGGCCGTCACCGACTACATCGACCGGCGCCGCCTCAGCAAATATGAGGAGGGCCTGATCGGCGAGGTCAGTGGCCAGTTCCGCTACGACCGCCGGTCGCTGCTGGAGTCCGTCTCGAAGCGAGCCCGGGAAGAGGTCGAGCGCTACGACGCCAAGCGGGAGGCCTACGAGTTGTCGGTCTCGGTCCGCAACGCGGTCGCGACCGTGGCCGTGGCCGAGGCGGGCGCGGTCGGCCTCGGTGCCCTGGTGGTGGCGGCGGCCAGCACCGTGGCGGTCGACGTGACGGGGCTGCTGGCGGCGAGCGTGATCGCCGGGATCGGCCTGTTCGTCCTGCCCCGGCGGAGGAGGACGGCCCGGGAGGACTTCCACGGCCGGGCCTCGGAGTTGGAGGATCGCCTGTTGCAAGTGATGCGGGAGCAGTTCGAGCACGAGCTGGCCCGGTCCGTCACCCGAATCCGGGAGGCGATCGCCCCCTACACC
>JACCVE010000033.1 GCA_013698285.1 Chloroflexia bacterium
CATCCCCACCGGGCCGTTCGCGTGCGAGGGGCCACTCCTCGGCCGTGAGCGTGGCCAGTCGAGGAGGGCACGGCCGGATCGACCGGACCGCAGCCCCCTACCCCGCTGGCTGGGGCCGGAACGATCCCCGGCCGCCCGGTCGCTCCCGCTCGGGCTGCTTCGGCTCGACGGCCGGTGGCCCGTCGTCCGTCGGACGCGTGGAGCGGGTCGACGGGCGTCCCGTCGGCGGACCGACCAGGTCCGGCTGCGGCCGGGGGGCGTCGAACAGCGCCTCCATCTCCTCGCCTTCGATCGTCTCCTGGGCGATGAGGAGTTGGGCGATGCCCTCCAGCTTGGCGGAGTTCTCCTCGATAACCGCCTTGGCCCGGGCGTGGGCCTCGTCGATCAGGGCCCGGATCTCCTGGTCGATCTGGAACGCGACCGCGTCGCTGTAGTTGCGCGACTCGTTGATCTCCCGGCCGAGGAAGATCAATTCCTCCTTCTTACCAAAGGCCAGCGGGCCAAGGTTCCGGCTCATCCCGAACTCCGTCACCATCCGGCGAGCGATGCCGGACGCCTGCTCGATGTCGTTCGAGGCACCGGTGGACTGCTCCTCGAAGATCATCGTCTCGGCGACGTGGCCCGCCATGAAGACCGCCAGCCGGTCCTTGAACTGGGCCTTGGTCATGAACAGGCGGTCCTCGTTCGGAACCACCCGGGTGTACCCCCCCATCATCCCCCGCGAGACGATGGAGACCTTCCGGACCGGGTCGGAGTGCGGCAGCATCCGGGCCACGAGGGCGTGCCCCGCCTCGTGATAGGCCGTCATCAACCGTTCTCGCTCGGAGATGACCCGGCTCTTGCGCTGCGGTCCGGCCAAGACGCGGTCGATCGCCTCGGTTAGCTCGTCTCGTCCGACGGTCTTCTTGTTGCGCCGGGCGGCCAGGATCGCGGCCTCGTTGACCAGGTTCTCTAGGTCAGCGCCCGAGAAGCCCGACGTCTGGCGAGCCAGGTTCTCGATCGAGACCTCCTCCTCCAGCGGCTTGCCCCGGGAGTGGACCTCGAGGATCGCCCGGCGGCCCTGGATGTCCGGCCGGTCCAAGATCACCTGGCGGTCGAAGCGGCCGGGGCGCAGCAGGGCCGGGTCGAGGACATCGGGCCGATTTGTGGCCGCGATGACGATGACGTTGGTGCTGCTGTCGAACCCGTCCATCTCGACCAGGATCTGGTTCAACGTCTGTTCGCGCTCGTCGTGGCTTCCCCCGAGCCCGGCGCCCCGCTGGCGGCCGACGGCGTCGATCTCATCGACGAAGACGATGCACGGAGCGTTGCGCTTCGCCTGGTCGAAGAGGTCGCGGACCCGGCTGGCCCCGACCCCGACGAACATTTCCACGAACTCGGACCCGGAGATGCTGAAGAACGGCACCCCAGCCTCGCCGGCGACCGCCCGGGAGAGCAACGTCTTGCCGGTACCGGGAGGGCCGACGAGCAACACGCCGCGCGGGATCCGCGCCCCGAGGGCGGCGAACTTCTCGGCGTACTTCAAGAACTCCACGACCTCGACCAGTTCTTCCTTGGCCTCCTCGACACCGGCGACGTCGGCGAAGGTGACCGATGGACGGTTCCCCGTGAAGAGGCGGGCCCGGCTCTTGCCGAACGACATCGCCTGGCTATTGTTGCCCTGCGATTGGCGCATCATGAAGAAGAGGAAGCCGACCAACACCAACGTCGGCAACAGGAAGGTCAACGCTCGCAGGATACCGCCCCACGGGCTGGCCGGCTCGACCTCGATCGGGATCTGGCCGGCGTCGACGCCATAGGCCAGAAATGCCTCGAGGACATTCGTGTTGGGGGGGATGCGGGTCTGGACGCGCTCTTCCTGCTCGCCTTCTCGGTAGTAGACATCGACCTCGGTGCTATCGCTTGCCGACTGGACGAGCCGGACCACGTTTCCGGCCTGGATGTCGGTGGCGACGTCCCGGAACGTCTTCTGGTCGGCGTCACCCTCGCCGCCGACGAAGGTGACCCACAGGGCGACGATCGCCACCCCGAGGATGACATAGACGAAACTGCCCCGGAGCCAGCGGTGTGTGTTCATTCCCAGACCTCCAACGGCGTGATCACGCCGGGTCCCGCCCCATCGCGGGAAGATGTGTAAACCCACCGAAGTATACGCTTGCCCCAAGCCGTCTCACCCTTGACACCGGCAACCGGGCGACACTCCCTGGCCGGACATTACCCGGCCTCGCCGCCCGAATGGGGATCGGAGGAGGGGTGTTCCCCGTGTGGTCCCGCCCGCTCGCCCAGCAGGGCGGGGTCCAGGACGGCAATGCAGGGCAGATTGCGATACAGGCCGGCGAAGTCCAACCCATACCCGACGACGAACTCGTCCGGGATCTCGAACCCCAACAGGTCCACCGGCACGTCGGCTGCCCCGGCCTTGAGCTTCCGCAGCAGGGCGACGACCCGGATGTCCCGCGGCTCGCGCTGGCGCAACAGCTCCAACAGGTATTGCAGCGTCAAGCCGCTATCGACGATGTCCTCGACCACGACCACCCTGCGCCCCTCGATGACGTGGTCGAGATCCTTGAGGATCCGGACCACACCCGAGGACCGGGTGCTGGCCCCGTAGCTGGAAACGGCCATGAAATCGATCTCGACGTGCCCGTCCATCGCCCGCATCAGGTCGGACATGAAGGTCACCGCGCCGGTCAACACGCCGATCAGGAGGGGCGGGTCGTTGGCCGAGTCGGGGTAGAGGGCGTCGAGTTCCCGCCCCAGCTCACCGACCCTCCGGCTCAGCGTCGCCTCGTCGATCAGCACGTCGATGACCCCGTGTCCCCGCGCTCCCGGATAGTTCACGCCGTCTCCCTTCCCTGACCCCGTCGGTGCCCACGTTCTCCCGCCGGCCCGGATCGCACGATCTCCAGATCGAGACGTTCCCGTCACCCCGGGTCCCCCTCGTCCGCTGCCCGGCTGTCCCGGCCAGAGGTGTCCTGGGCTCGTTCGACGCGGAGGAGCCCCCCGACCACCCGGGCGACGACGCCCTCCCCGACCTGGATAGTTGCCCCGCCCCGGCCCCGTTCCACCGCCCGGACGATCGCCTCGGTCCGCTCGGCGCTCGGCACGACCACCGGCTCGCCGGTGGCCACGAGCGATGCCCGGACCACGCGCCGCAGCAACGGGCGAGGCAACGCTCGCAGGCACGAGACGACCAGCATGCCGTCCTCGGAACGACAGTGCGCGATCGCCTCGTCCGTCAGCGTATCCAGCCACGCCTCCTCATCCTCGACCAGACCCGCGAATCGCGCCAGGCGTTCCGACATCCCTGGCGAAAAGCTCTCCAGGACGGGCAGGACGTGATGACGGATCGCGTTTCGCCGGAACCGGTCGTCGTCGTTGCTGGGGTCGATGACCGGGCGAAGCGCCGGGCAGCACCGCTCTCGATAGGTCTGGAGTTCGTCGCGAGGCACCATGAGCAGTGGCCGCCAGATCAACGTCTCCACCGGCGCCACATCGGGGTCCCGCCACCACGGCACCGGCACCGATCGGACCTCCGCCATCCCGGCCCCGGCACCGGGCCCGGCCCCGCGCAGGAGATGGAGCAAGATCGTCTCGGCCTGGTCACCTGCGTGGTGGGCCAAGGCGACCACGGCGGGCTCACGCTGGGCCGCCACGGCGGCGAGGGCCGCGAACCGCTCTCGCCGCGCCGCTTCCTCGACTCCGGCGCCGGGATGCATGAGCGCGGGGGCGGTGGAGAGGACACGCCGGCAGAATGGCAGACCCAACCCGGCGGCGAGCCCCTCCGCCTGGTCGGCGTCGTCCGCCGAACCGGTACGCAGACGGTGATCGACATGGACCAGGATGGGCTGAAACAGTCCCAGCGGAACCATCCGGCCCAGGGCGATGGCCAGGGACAGCGAATCCGGTCCGCCCGAGAATCCCACCAC
>JACCVE010000075.1 GCA_013698285.1 Chloroflexia bacterium
TCGGTCGCGACGGGCGCCATCCGTCCGCTGGGCGACGCCGGCACGCCCGGGCTGGCGACCGGCACCGCGGCCGCGTACCTCGTCTCGGCGGACGGGTGGCTCCGCTTACGAGAGCGGGCGCTCGCTACCGTCGCGGCCCACCACGCGGGGTATCCCCTCCGTCTCGGGATGCCGAAGGAGGAGTTCAGGCGCCGGCTCGGGATCGCCTCGCCGCGCCTGGCCGACGCGATCGTCGCCAGCGGTGCCCATGACGGCGACCTTCGGGACCTCGGGCATCTCGTCGCGGCGGCGGGGTTCGAGGTGACCATGGAGCCAGGCCGGCGCCGGGCGGCCGACGCCTACCTGGCCCTGCTGCGGGCCGTCCCACTCGCCCCTCCGGCCCCGGCCACGGTCGCCCTCGACCTGGACACCCTCGGGGCGATGGCCGACCTGGGCGAGGTGGTCCGGGTCGCCGAGGGGATCGTCTTCGACGCTGCCGTCTACCGGCGGATCGAACGGGACGTGGTCGGGTTGCTGGCCCGGGACGGCACCATTACCATCGCCTCGTTCCGGGACCACTTCGACACCAGCCGCAAATACGCCCAGGCCGTCCTCGAGCACCTCGATAGCCAGCGGGTCACCCGCCGCACCGGCGACCAGCGGGTCCGTGGACCGGCGGCGGCGGCGATTAAGCTGGACGGGCCGGAGGACGACGCATGAGGGCGATGACGATGCCGAGGACGATGATGGGGTGCCCCGATGGACACTGAACCGGGACGAGCCGGGGACCTGGCAGACCGGTCGGTGCGAGCCGACGCGGATCTCCTGCTCGGACCGGCGTGGCACCGCTTCCTGTCCCCCCACTTCGACGATGTCTCGATCTCCTGTGGGGGGACCGCCGCCCTGCTGGCCGCCAACGACCATGCTCCCGAGGTCTGCGTGATCTTCGCGGAGGGCGAACGACCGGGGCCCCAGACCGCCTTCGTGGCCGAGCAGCACCGCCGGTGGCGACTGGACGCCGAGGGGGTGATCGCCGGCCGGCGCCGGGAGGAGACCGCGGCCGCGACCATCCTCGGCACCGTGCCCCGCTTCCTGACCTTCCCCGACGCCATCTACCGGGGAACCCGCTACCTCGACGACCCGCACCTCTTCGGCGACGTGGCGCCCGACGAGGCGGCCCTGCCGGCCGAGATCGCCTCGGCGCTCGGCCTCGACCGGCCAGTCGACCCGGCCGCCCGCGTCTATGCCCCCCTCGCCTTGGGCAACCACGTCGACCACCAGCACCTGCTCCGGGCTGGGCTCGACGCCGCGCGTTCCGGTTGGGATGTCTGGTTCTACGAGGACCTCCCCTATGGCCTGGACCCGGCAACCCTGGCCACCCGGCTCGACAGCCTCGAACGGGACGGCGCCCGGCTCGTCCCGGCCTCGTCGGTCGACGTCTCGGCGACCTGGAGGCAGAAGATCGACGCGATCATGTGTTACGCCTCACAGGTCCCCGTGATCTTCCGCCACGTCACCACCGTCCCCTCCAGGGACCAGATCGACGCGGCGATGCGCGCCTACGCGGAAGCCATGCCGGGCATCCCGGTCGAGCGCTACTGGCGCCTGGCCCCGGCCTGACCGGCGCGGGCCGGGGGCCGGGCGGGACGGAACCGAGCAATCTCGGGACATCCTCGGGACATGTGTGAACAGGTATTGACAACTCGGCACCGTCCGTGTAGTATGTCCGTACTGGAAGTGTTGAAGGCCTACGAACGTAGGCACCCACCGCACGGAGCAATCCGTACGGCCGGGTCGGGGGCAAACACCAGTCGCCGAGAGGCACTGGCCAATGCCGTCGCGAACGACCAGGCACCGGGGTCTTCGGATCCCATCGCCGGTGACGGCGCGGTCGGGGGTGGCGACACCGTCGACGGCCGTCGGGGGATTGGCTTGGCCGCTCGCTGCGCCAGTCGCCGTCTCGCGCCGGACCGGGGGACGGGCAACTGTCCACCGAATGGCGAACACGACTCGTGACCGCCCCCGTGGTGGTGACGATTCGCGGGACACTCCCAGGACAGGACGCGCCGATGGCTGCGAGAGCGGCTGTCGGCGCTTCTGGTTTTTTCAGACGTTCACCCGCCGGGCCAGGGATCGAACTGGGTGCACGGCACGGGTTCGGGCGGTCCACATCCAGCCGGTCACCCACATCATTCCTGGTCTCCTCACCGGGGTCACGTCTCCAACGCATAACCGGCGTGACTGCCGGGGGCCAGTCATCGGCGACCCCGTCTGCCGGCCATGTCCCGAAACGCCCGAGACCATCGACCCTGATGTCCGGATCTTCACACCCCGCCCCGTGCGTGCCGCGCGTTCGTCCCGTGCCGCGTCATCGGGGTATGCTCTGTGCCAGTGGTGACGTTGGCGATGGCCGGACGGCGATCGAGCTGGCTCCCTATCCGCCCGTCCCGTCGTCACGACGCCTTCGACGACCACTCGACGGCCGGCGATCCCGCTGGTCACGCGAGATCCCGGCACCGGACCATCGAGACAGGAGCGACCAGTCGTGGGACCAATGGGACACCGGCCGACCCCTGACCAACAACGGGACACCACCGCCGCTGCCGACTCGCCGGTGATCCCGTCCCCGGACGGAGACTCCGCCAACGCGCGCGTCATGAACCGCCGGGTCGTCGTGGGCTCGGCAGTGTCATTGGGAGCGGCCCTGGCCCTCCCCGCGACCGTCCCCACGACCCGCGCTCAGGACGGGACAGGGACGCCGGCCGCCAGCCCAGCGGCCAGCCCAGCGGCCAGCCCGGTGGCCACCCCGGTCCCGACGCCCGAGCCGCCCCCGGCGATCGGTAACCTGGAGATCGTCCGTGGCCAACCGGAGCCGGACCCCGAGAGTCCGGTGCCTGGCGGGACGCTGCGGCTACCGATCCGAACGGCCGACAACGCCAACTACAACCCCGTCGCCTTCGAGCAGGACTTCCAGATCCTCGTCAGCTATCTCGACCCGCTGGTCCGGCCCAACCCGGTCACGATGCTGCCCGAGCCTTGGCTGGCCGAACGCTGGGAGTGGAACGAGGACCAGACGGTCATCACCTACACCCTCCGGCCCGGGGTGACATGGCACGACGGGTCGCCGCTCACGGCAGCCGATGTCCGCTTCAGCTACTTCGTCGCTCGCGACGATGTCTTCAGCGGGGTCCGGAACTTCTTCATCTCGATGGACGACGTGGACGACCTCGACGAGCGGACGGTCCGGGTCACGCTGACGGCGCCCGACAACACCTGGCTCTTCAACGCCTCCAGCCAGTTCATCGTCCAGCGTGCCCAGTACACCGATTACTGGAGCGAGCCCGACTACGGCGAGCGGACCCTGAACGGGTTCGATTGGGCGGCGTCCCCGCCTCTGGGGACGGGGCCGTGGCAGGTCACGGGGCTGGAGGGCGACGAGATCGTGCTGGCCCGCAACGCGGACTATTGGCAGGCGCCGCCCCAGGCGGAGGAGCTCCGGCTCATCCCCCTGCCGACGGCCGGGGAACGGGCCGAGGCCTTCGCGGCGGGCGAGATCGACCTCGTCTGGCCGCTCGCCGCCCCCGACCTCGACGCCGTCGCCGAGACGACCGGCCGCCTCCACGTCGCCAGCGCGGCCTCGGTGATGTTCGCCGCGTTCAACTTCGAGAACCTCTCTCGCGTCTATCCCTACTTCCTGACCGAGCTGGCCGTGCGGGAGGCGCTGAACGTGGCCATCGACCGGGCGGGGTACGCGGAGGACGTGTTTCGGAGCTTCATCGCCCACGAGCGGGCCGGGGCGGTCGCCCAACCCTGGGCCAACGACCCCGACGTCACCAACCCGCGCCGGAACGCGCGCCGGGGCCGCCAGACGTTGGTCGACCTGGGCTGGATCGACTACGACGGTGACGGCCTCCTCGACGACTCGTCCGGCGGCCCGCTCTTGCTCGCCACGATCGTGCGGGACGATGCCCGGCCCGAACTGCTCGCCACGCTGGAGGCGGTCGATGCCTCCCTGCGCGAGATCGGGGCGGGACTCGACATCCAGGTGCTCGACGCGGAGACCTTCGCCGCTCGATCGATCCGGACGCTCGACTTCGACCTGGTCGCCTTCGCCTACGACCTGTTCCCCGGCTTCACCGACTTCGACCTCTACGGCTCGGCCTGGGACATCCGGATCAACCCCCAGGGCTGGAACCCGGGCGGATACCGGAACCTCGAGGTCGACCAGGCGATCTCGACCCTGCTGACCACGGTCGACCCCGACGCGCAGCGAGACCTGCTGGCGACGGTCCAGACGGTGACCAATCAGGACCTGTTCGCCTTCTGGTTCGGCTTCCCGGACGACCTCATCGCGACCCGCGACGGCCTCCGTGGCTTCCAGCCGAACATCTTCTGGCAGACCGCCGACACCCGCCTGCTGTGGCTCGCGCCGGAGTGATCGGGCGCGATCTTCGTCGGCAGGTTCCGGACTCCAGGTCACCTCGTTCACTGCATTGGTCGAAGAACGTGACGGCGGAGCACCGGTCGTTTCGGATGACCAATCGAGGGACCGGCCGCCGTGACCGACGACAGGCTTTGTTAACCCGGCCCAGGGGCGGGGCGATCGGTGTCCACCGTCGATGACGATGACGAACCCATTACGACCCCGCGCCATCGCGTTCCCGGCAGCGCAATGCGGCGACGAGCCCGAACGGGCCGGCCAGCATCATATCACCGTGGGGGACGGCCTCGACGTAGCCGAGACCGCGCAGGAGGCCCCGGTTCGGGCCAGTGACGGCGACGGTCTCGAAGCGGCCCAGGGAGCGATAGTCCGGGTCGAGCGCGGCCCCATGGCCATCGAACTCGCGCCGGAATGCCTCGTTCGTCAGGGTGCCGGCCCGGAGCCGGGCGACCAGCTCGGTGACGATCCCAGCCGAGATGCCGGACGTATGG
>JACCVE010000097.1 GCA_013698285.1 Chloroflexia bacterium
GGTGAGGAGGCGCCCCCGGCGGTCGCCACCGTGACCGGGGACCCAGACCGCCGCCAGTCCGGCGCGGCGTAGGCCGACCAGCGACCGTCGCGGCGCTCGATCCGGACCGGCAGCCCGAAGCAGGCCGAGACCCGTTCGCCCGTCAGGACCGCATCGGCCGGCCCGGCCGCGACGATCGCCCCGTCTCGCAGCAGCAGGACGTGGGTGGTCGAGGCGGGCAATTCTTCCAGGTGGTGAGAGACGAGCACGGTCGCCAGGTCCGGCCGGGAGGCGGCCAGGTCGGCCAGGGCCGCCAGCAGCGCTTCCCGGGCGGGCAGGTCGAGGGCGTTGGCGGGTTCGTCGAGCAGGAGCAGGGGAGGGTCGGCCATCAGGGCCCGGGCGATCCGGACCCGCTGCCGCTCCCCCTGGGAGCAGGAGGCGATCGTCCGGTCGCGCAGCGCGCCGCAGCCGAGGAGATCGAGGAGAAGGGCCGCCCGTTCCCAGTCGGCGGGGCCGTAGCGGGGCCAGAGGGGCTGGACGGTGTTCGAGGCCCCGGTCAGGACCAAGACGACCACGGGCAGCTCCGGCGGCATCCGGACGGCCGGGTCGACGATCCCGATCCGCTCCCGCAGCCGCCATAGGTTGGCCCGGCCCAGCGCCCCGCCGAGGACCGAGATGGTGCCCGCGCTGGGGTGGCGGACGGTCGCCAGCAGCGACAGCAGGGTGCTCTTGCCGGAGCCGTTCGGGCCGAGCAGGGCCCAATGCTCCCCGGCCCGGACGGTCCACGACAGGTCCCGGAGGATCGTCGTCCCCTCCGCCGTCCAGACGTGGATCCCGGTCGCCCGGACGACCACGTCGCCATCGGCCTCATGATCGGCGCCGCCGTC
The DNA here is from genome assembly GCA_013698285.1 of Chloroflexia bacterium. Taxonomy (GTDB): domain Bacteria; phylum Chloroflexota; class Chloroflexia; order Thermomicrobiales; family UBA6265; genus JACCVE01. The sequence goes on from JACCVE010000097.1 coordinate 867, forward strand.
CGGTGCCCCGGCCGGCAGCGGTGCCGCGTCGCCGGTCGATTCCCGTCCCGGTCTCATACCTACCCCCACGCCTGACGCTCGCCCGCCGCCACGGTGGGCGGAGCGATCCGGTCCGCGAGCATAGGCGTGCCTCAACCGACCGTCAAACTCCTAGAACGTTCGGGCAGGGCCCGTCGCCAAGTCCTGCCCGTCCGGCCCGGTGGCCCAGCAAACCGGCATTGGCACCGGCCGTGCCCTCGTCTCAACGCCCGACCTGCTCGCCCCGGACCGTCCGGCACGCCGGTTGCGACGACCTGGGGGTACCGGCACCGTGGTCGGGGCAGCACGAGGAGGAAAAGACCGATGAGCGACCGGACCGGCACCACACCCGATAAGGCGACCGACGGGGCCAAGGCCCAGGCCAAGGATGCGTGGGACGAGACCAAGGGCGACCTGGGCAACGCCTTCGACACGATTAAGGAACGCGCCGGTGGGGTGGTCCAGGACCTAACCGGGGATCATGAGTCGACCACCGAGTTGTACGACATTCCCGAGGATGAGCGGCCCACAGCCCCATCCTCGCCGTCGCGGTAGTCCTTATCGAGGGCTGCCGAACCCCGGCAGCGCCTGGTCGCCCGTGCCGCCCGGCTCGATGGACCGATGGCATGTTCCTAATTCCGACCGGGCGGACATCGAGGAAACGATCGTCCGGGGCCGCGGGACAGGAGGTGCCGGGGTTGATGGCTGGTGCGTCTTGGCCGACGCCTCGCGTCGGGTGGCCCGATAGGGCGACCGGCGAAGGTGTCCAGCGCGCTGGAGGACGATGGCCGCTCACCGGATGACAGAGGCTCTCGCGGGCGGGTGGTCGTGACCCGGGACGGATCGGCCGCGCGGGCTTGGTTGGGTTTGGTAAACTTGGTCCCGTTATGCCTACCCGACCCGCCCGACGAGGCGCCCCCCCGACCAAATCTAAGACCACGTCCCGGAGGCAGCCATCGCGCCCGACCATGGCGGACGAAGCCCCCGCCGCCGTGCCAGTCGCCGGGCCAGCGGTTCCGGCCGCCGCCGTCGCGGAGCCGCCGGCACACACCGCCCCATTACCGGATGCCATCGCGGCGACGGGCATGGCTCCCGGCACGGGCGGCACGGTCGCTGACGAGACCGCCGTCCGGTCTCCCGGTCCCGTCGTCTCGATGACCGACGCGCCGGGCCAGGCTGTCGCCGTGGACCCGGAGGGCGACATCGCCCTGACCGGCGATCCTGATCGGCCGGACCGGCTCCCGGCCGGGATCCTGACAGGCATCGTCGTGATCCTGCTGCTCTGCGTCGCGCTGATGCTGATCGCCGCCGGCAACGCCTGAGCTCAAGTACGGCCCACGACCACGGTTCGACTTTTTATCTCCGGGACCGTCGATTAACGCCGGAAGGATTCCTGCGGGCAAAATCCCGTTGGCTGGCCTTCGCTCGACCACCCTTGGTTGCCCGGTCAGCCGGCTCATCGACTCTTCCGCCTTCGGGATGGGACCCGTCATCTTGGGGTCCCGGCAAGACCCATGGCGACCACCGATCAGTCATCGCACCATCGGCACCGGGTAAACGGGATCGGGTGGAGCCGCCGGAGAACCAACCGCGTAGACACCGGCGGAGTTCGACTCGCGACCCTGGGGGTGGTGTCCCGCCCATCGAACGCGACGCGCCGTGATCGGCACTCACTGGGACGTCATACTCGCCGGTCCGACCGCTCACGGTCTGAAGCGCTCCGGGCGAGAGCCTCAGCTGGTAACGAAGGATGCCTGGCGACAGCGTCTCGAAAAGAGGGGCTTGACAACCCGGCACGACCGCCTAGAATCCATCGTCCCGGGGATGGCCCACGATGGTCGCGGTGCCGGCACCCCCGCCGAGATTCCTCACAATCGACGAGAGGTGTGATCATGCGTGCCCCTGCCGCGCCCGGTCGGCTTTGCCTTGCCCTCACGATCCTTATGGTTCTCTGGCAATTCCCAGGCAGTCGCGGCGGCCCGTCCCGCGTGGCGGCACAGACGGTGACCTATACGATCCTCACCGTATTGCTCGCCGATACGGCCGGCAATCCTCTCTACGGGGTACGCTTCCGCGCCACCGCCGACGATGGGACTTATGTTCCGAGTTCGGAGGCAGTGACGACGGATTACGGGTTCAATCTCGCGATGGCCGAGTTCCGGACTATCCCGGCCGGACTGCTGATCACGATCGATCGGGTTGACCCACCGCCGGCGGGGATGGAGACCGTCTTCGACCGGACCGAGTACGGCGGTTCGCCGACCTCCGTTCCCGAGGAAACGTTCCCCTTCCGGTACCTGACCGAGGTCGGAGTCCCCCGCAACGTCTATTTCATCCAGCGCATTGCCGTCATCGAGGCCACGC
>JACCVE010000100.1 GCA_013698285.1 Chloroflexia bacterium
AGACCTTCAGTCGGATCCCGCTCGGTACGCGATACTGGACCGGCTGGCCGGACACCGCGACCGGGCGCGACCCCGCCAGTTGGCGGGCGACCTTCCTGCCCAGCTTGCTCGCCCTCCGACCCGCACCTCCGCCCGCGGACGGTGGTTGACCTGGCACGCCTTGATAGGCGGTGGGGATTCGTGGGAGGACACGATACGCTGCGGTAGGTCGAGATGAGAGGAGACGGATGGAACGCAAACGGGCCCTCTTCGTCGCCGGTGGCTGGGATCAACACGAACCGGAGAAGACCGCCGCCCGATTCGCCGCCCTGCTCGAAGGGGACGGCTACGCGGTCGAGGTGACCGACACGCTCGATGCTTATCTCGATCCAGAGCGTCTCGCTCGATGCGACCTCATCGTCCCGATTTGGACGATGGGCACGATCACGCCGGAGCAGGAGCGCGGCCTGACGGCGGCCGTCCGGGCCGGCACCGGCCTGGCTGGCTGGCACGGCGGCATGGCCGACGCTTTCCGCGCCAGCCCCACCTACCAATTCATGGTCGGCGGCCAGTGGGTCGCCCACCCTGGCGACGTGATCGACTACGTGGTCGACCTCGTCCCCGGCGACCACCCGATCACCCGGGGCCTGTCGTCGTTCCCAATGCGATCCGAGCAGTACTATCTCCACGTCGATCCGGGGAACGCGGTCCTGGCGACCACGACCTTCGACGGCACCCGGGGCGACGTGCCCTGGATCGCCGGCTGCGTGATGCCGGTGGCCTGGACCCGGGCCTGGGGCCGGGGCCGGGTCGCCTACTGTTCGCTGGGTCACAAGGATGCCGACTTCGACGTGCCGGAAGCACGCGAGTTGGTCCACCGCGGCCTGCGGTGGGCGACGCGTTAGGCGACTTGCCGTGCGCGTGAGAGAGACCGGACCCCGGCACCGGGGGACGGCACGGGAAGAGGAGACGGACGTGGTCGAGCCGGTTCGCGTCGGGCTGATGGGCACCGGCGTCATCAGCGACATCTATCTCACCAATGCCGCCAAGTACGCCGAGATCGACATCGTCGCCTGCGCCGACCTCGACGTAGACCGTGCTCGGCAGGCCGCCGCCAAGCACGGCGTCGCCCGGGCCTACTCGCCGGACGACCTCCTGGCCGACCCCGGGGTCGAACTGGTCATCAACCTGACCATCCCCCGCGCCCACGCCGAGGTCGGCGTGGCCACCCTCGCCGCCGGCAAACACCTCTACAGCGAGAAGCCCTTCACCATCGAGCGGGAGGACGCCGCCCGCCTGCTGGCCAGCGCCGCCGAGCGGGACCTCCGCGTCGGCAGCGCCCCGGACACCTTCCTCGGCGGTGGACTCCAGACCTGCCGCCACCTCATCGACGCCGGGGCCATCGGCCAGCCGGTCGCCGCCACCGCCTTCATGACCGGCCACGGCCCCGAGGGCTGGCACCGCAACCCCGCCTTTTTCTACCAGTACGGCGGCGGCCCGCTCCTCGACATGGGTCCCTACTACCTCACCGCCTTGGTCAACCTGATGGGCCCCGTCCGCCGCGTCACCGGGTCGGCTCGGGCCAGCTTCCCCGAGCGGACCATCGGCAGCGAGCCCCTCAAGGGCCAGACCATCGCGGTCGAGGTTCCGACGCACGTCGCGGCGGTCCTCGACTTCGCGAGCGGCGCCATCGCCACCCTGGTCACCAGCTTCGACGTCTGGGCCGCCGACCTGCCCCGGATCGAGGTCTACGGCGCGACGGGCAGCCTCAGCGTCCCTGACCCCAACCAGTTTGGTGGCCCGATCCGCATCCATACGGCAGGTGCCAAGGACTGGTCCGACGCCCCGCTGACCTTCGCCTCGGCCGAGAACAGCCGTGGCATCGGCGTCGCCGACATGGCCGCCGCGATCCGCGCCGGCGAACCCCACCGCGCCAGCGGCGAACTGGCCTACCACGTCCTCGACATCATGGCCTCCATCCTCGACGCCAGCGAATCCGGCCGCCACATTGATATCCAAAGCACCTGCGACCGCCCGGCGCCGCTGCCCGAGGGTTTGCCTGATTGGGCCGTCCGGGCCTGACCCGGTCGATCGAAATCTGTGCCTGTTGCTGGCCGCAATGCATGAGGCGAGTACGAAGGTAGAGGCGCTTCTTGCTGCGCCATTTTCAGGTGCGAACGGCTCAATGCAGACAACACGTTAGGCGGAAGGTCGCAGCAAGCAGCGCCCCTGCAAAGCATCGTATTTCCTCCGGACCACGTCACTCTGGCCCCCCACCTCCTTCCCGACGAACCGCCGCACCTTGACAAGGAGTGTGCAACCTTGCTATCATCCACGCATTAGCACTCCGGAAGCGAGAGTGCTAATGCGACCGGATCAGGGGTAGCGATGAGTCACGGACACCTTGGCCATCCCGACGAGATGCCCGACATCACCTCGCGCCAGCGCGTGGTGCTGAAGTTCATCGTCCAGGAGTATGTGCATCGGGGCCGACCGGTGGGCTCGAAGGGGCTCTCCGAACGGTCCGCGATCGGCGTTTCCTCCGCCACCATCCGCAACGAGATGGCGGACCTGGAGGCCGCCGGGTTGGTCCAGGCCCTCCACACCTCCGGTGGGCGGATACCGACTGACAAGGGGTACCGGTATTTCGTCCATCACCTCCTCGACGAGGCCGAGTTGCCCGCCGTCGACCAGATCATGATCCGGCACCAGTTCCGCCAGGTGGAAGTCCAGCTGGAGCGCTGGGTGGAACTGGCCGCCGCCGTCCTCGCCGAGACCGCCGGCAACGTCAGCGTCGTCACCGCCCCCCGGCCCGCCGTGCCCCGCCTGCGCCACTTCGAGCTGATCGGCCTCCAACCCCGCCTGGCCCTCCTGATCCTCGTCACCCACGAGAGTCTGGTCCGCCAGGTGATGGTCCACTGGCCGGAGCCCGTCGACCAGGCCACGCTGAGCCGGTTGGCCGACGTCATCGCCGGCGAGGTCTCCGGCCTGACCGCCGCCGAGATCGCCGCCCGTCCCCGCGTCGCCGACGGAACGGCACGGTTCGTGCTCGCCCAGGTCGAAGCGGCCTTGCGGGGTCTGGAGACCGTCGGTGATACCGAGGTCCGCCACTCGGGCCTCCAGAACATGCTCGCCCAACCCGAGTTCGGCGGCGCCGATGCCCAGCGGCTCCTGGACCTCCTGCGGGGCGGGGCGTTCCTCAACGCGGTCCTGCCCCAGTTGGCCCACCACGCCGATGTCCAGGTCTTCATCGGGGACGAAAACCCGTCCAACGACCTGCACCGGTTCGGCATCGTCGTCTCGACCTACGGGATCGACGGCGAGGTGACCGGCCTGCTCGGCGTGGTCGGTCCGACCCGGATGGCCTACGGCCGCTCCATCTCCTCGGTCCGCTATATGGCCCGCCTGATGAGTGACCTGATGGCCGATCTCTACAGCGCGTGATAACGAGTGGTGCCCCGCTCCCGGATCGTGACCCACGATCTGGGATGCCGGGCGGTATGGACGCCCCCGGGCGAGGAGAGATGCGTGTGATGGACGAGAGACGAGGATCTGGGGGAGACGACGCCTCCACCTCCACCGCGACGGCGGCGCCCGGGATGTCCCCCGGCGACACCGGGGTGACCGGGTCAGACGGGGTAGGGGACCACGCCGATCCCAGGGATGAGATGGATACGCTGCGGGCCGAGCGGGATGCCCTGATCGACCAGCTCCAGCGGGAGCGGGCCGACTTCGCCAACTTCCGGCGCCGGGTCGACGGGGAGCGGGCCATGGCCCGCCAGCTCGCCAGCCGCGACATCCTGATCCGGATCCTGCCGGTGATGGACGACTTCGACCGGGCCCTGGCGGCCGTCCCGGCCGACCAGCCGGAGACGGGCTGGATCTCCGGCACCCGGATGGTCGGCAAGAAGCTTGCGTCGGTCCTGGAAAGCGCCGGGGTCACTCCCGTCCCCACCCTCGGCGAGCGTTTCGACCCCGCCCTCCACGAGGCCGTGGCGACCGAGCCGGGTACCGCTGGGGACCACGTCGTCGAGGTCTACCAGGGCGGCTACCGCCTCGCCGGGACCTTGCTCCGGCCGGCGATGGTCAAGACGGGCGACGCCCCCGGCGGTGGCGGAGATGAAGACGCACCGGGAGACGACAGCTTCCAGGCCTGAACTGAGACCACGAGGACTGACGACGAGACACCCCAACGACGTATCGGTACGGCAACACGCGCGCGACGCGGAGGATGAGCAGCATGGGACGAACGATCGGTATCGACCTCGGGACGACGAACTCGGTGATGGCCACCATCGAAGGTGGCGAGCCCGTCGTCATCCCCAACGCCGAAGGTGAGCGGCTGACCCCCTCGGTCGTCGCTGTCACCGCCAGTGGCGAGCGGCTCGTCGGGCGGTTCGCCCGGCGCCAGGCCGTCACCAACCCCGAGAACACCGTGTTCTCGGTCAAGCGGTTCATGGGCCGCAAGTACGACGACCCCGCCGTCCAGCGCGACAAGGGGCTCGTCCCCTACGCCATGCAGGCGGCCCCCAACGGCGATGTCCAGGTCAAGATCGGCGACCGCTGGTATAGCCCGCAGGAAGTCTCGGCGATGATCCTCCAGAAGCTGAAGGTCGACGCCGAGGCCTACCTGGGCGACACCGTCGATAAGGCCGTGGTCACCGTCCCGGCCTACTTCGACAACGCTCAGCGCGACGCCACCAAGGATGCGGGCCGCATCGCCGGCCTCGACGTCCAGCGGATCATCAACGAGCCGACTGCCTCCGCCCTGGCCTACGGCCTCGACAAGAAGGGCGACGAGAAGGTCGCCGTCTACGATCTCGGCGGCGGCACCTACGACATCTCGATCCTCGACCTCTCCGAGGGCGTCTTCCAGGTCATGGCCACCAACGGGGACACCCACCTCGGCGGCGACGACTTCGACCAGGCGATCATCGACTTCCTGGCCGACGAGTTCCGCAAGGCCGAGGGCATCGACCTGCGCAAGGACCGGATGGCCCTCCAGCGCCTCAAGGAGGCCGCCGAGAAGGCCAAGATCGAACTGTCCAGCACCCAGCAGACCGACGTCAACCTGCCGTTCATCACGGCCGACGCCAGCGGCCCGAAGCACCTCAACATCACGATGTCCCGCTCTAAGCTGGAGCAGTTGGTCCAGCCCCTGATCGACCGCACCGGCAAGCCGATGGAGGCCGCCCTCAAGGACGCCGAGCTCTCCACCCGCGAGATCGACGAGGCCCTCCTCGTCGGTGGTCAGACCCGGATGCCGGCCGTCCAGCGGAAGGTGCAGCAGTTCTTCGGCCAGGAGCCCAACAAGGGCATCAACCCGGACGAGGTCGTCGCCCTCGGCGCCGCGATCCAGGGTGGCGTGCTCGGCGGCGAGGTCAAGGACATCCTCCTCCTCGACGTCACCCCGCTCTCCCTCTCGATCGAGACCCTCGGTGGCGTCGCCACCCCCCTGATCGAGCGGAACACGACCATCCCGACCCGCAAGAGCCAGACGTTCACGACAGCCGCCGACAGCCAGCCCCAGGTCGAGGTCAACGTCCTCCAGGGCGAGCGGCCGATGGCGAGCGACAACAAGAGCCTGGGCCGGTTCAACCTGGACGGCATCCTGCCCGCGCCGCGCGGCGTGCCGAAGATCGAGGTCACCTTCGACATCGACGCCAATGGCATCGTCAACGTCTCGGCCAAGGACCAGGCCACCGGCCGCGAGCAGAAGATCACCATCACCGGCTCCTCCGGCCTGTCCGAGGCCGAGGTCCAGCGGATGGTCCAGGAGGCCGAGCAGAACGCAGAGCAGGACCGCGTCCGGCGCGAGGCGATCGAGCTGCGCAACACGGCCGAGAGCATGGTCTTCCAGGCCGAGAAGACCCTGGCCGACCACGGTGACCAGATCCCCGAGGAGCAGAAGACCGACCTCGACGCCAAGGTCCAGGTCGTCAAGGGCATCCTCGCCGAGGACCCCGAGAACATCGACCGCCTTCGCCCCGCCCACGAGGAGATGGTCCAGGCCCTGACCCGGGTCGGTACCGCGATGTACGAGGCCGCGGGCGCCGCCGCCGCCCCCAACGGCCAGGCCCCGGACGACGACGACTTCGTCACCGACGCCCCCCCGACCGACGACCAGACCGTCGAGGGCGAGTTCCGCGAGGTCGGCGCCGAGCGCTAACACCGCTCCTCGACACGCGAGCACACGCCAACGGATGGCCACATTGGCCGTCCGTTGGCGTTTTTCACCCCGGCGTCCGACCTAAGTGCAAAACCGGGCTGATCCTGTCCTCATCCCGCGATAGACTCGATCTGGGGTAGGGGAAGCACACTGGATACGGAGGTCCTGCCCTGCGGTCACGGCGGACGAGAAGGGGACGCAGCGGCGACGCCGGGAAGCGAGAGGGGAGGGGAGGCATGACCGAGACCATCCCAGTCGAGGTGTTCCGAGGGGCATTGCTCGCCGTGCTGGACGAGATGTTCGAGCGAGGCAACGACCTGGTCCTCGACCCGGGGGACGCGCTCTTCGAGACCCTGGCCACCCTGGATGCCACGCAGGCCACTCGCCCGATCGGCGAGGGTGAATCCAGCATCGCGGCCCTTGTCCATCACCTCTGGACGATGCTCGACCAGCTCAATCGCGCCGGTGGTTCCAAACCGCCCGCACCGACTGACTGGGGCGCCAGTTGGCACCGACTCAGCATCGAGACCGACGCGGACTGGCGGACCCTCGTCGCCGATCTCCGCCGGGCGTTCGACACCCTGCGCGGTGTCGCCGCCTCGACCGAGCGCTGGGATGCTCACTGGGTCGATGGTGCCCTGGCCCTGGTCGCCCACGCCAGTTACCACATCGGTGAGGTCCGCCGCTCACTCGCCGTGCTCCGGGAGACCGCGCCAGCATCGCCCTGACGCCTATCCGGTGTCAGGGTAAGGGCACAAGGGCTAGGGGAGAGCGCTGGGGACCGGCATCTGGCCGTAATACCCCATCATGGCGCGGTCCACGGCCGCGATCGCCTGGTGGGCGTCCAGCCCCAGGAAGGTGCCCGTGACCTCGCCCCGCAGGGCGGGCTCGGTGCTGAAGATCGACCCGCCGTAGCCGATCGTCATCGCTCGGGCGTCCTGGCCCTTGGCCGCCCCGGGCCGCGCCAGGACGTGAGACGCCTCGGCCAGGTGGTGGGCTCCGGCCAGCGTCGACGCGCTCAGCAAGATCATCGGCGGCTCGACATTTCGCACCGTCTGGGCCAAGTCGTCCAGCGGCATGTTGGCCCCGAGGTAGACGATGCCGTAACCCCGGCGGGAGAGGAATAGGCAGATCAGCAACAACCCGACCTCGTGCGACTCCCCCTCGACGCAGGCGGCGACGATTGGCCCGCGGCCGACCTCCGGCCGGGACAGGTTGAACAGTGTCCCGATCTTCCGCAGCACGTAGTGACTGGAGTAGTGCTCGGCGCTGACCCCCACCTCGCCCCGGGCCCACCGTTCGCCGATCTCGGTCAGTACCGGCTGCAACACCTGGAGGCAGACCGATTCGACGCCGCCGATCGCAAGCGCCTCTTCCACGAACGGCTCGGCCGTCACCGCGTCGAAGGCCACCAGGGCGTCGGTGATCTCCGGGACAAACCGTGCCAGCGGCGATGCCGGGATGTCGCCGTTCCCCGCGCGGCGGGCGCCATCACCGGGGCTTTCGTGCCCAAGGTGGCCCGGGCCGGTCCGCGGTGCGAGATCGCCCTGTTCCTGGCGATGGAGCTGGATCGCCTGGCTGATCGTCATCCCCTCACTGGTCTGTTCACGCAACCAGCGGATCAGGGCAATGTCGCGCTCCGAATAGAGGCGGTGGTTCCCCTCCGTCCGGGTCGGATTGGGTATGCCGTAGCGACGCTCCCAGGCCCGGAACGTATCGGCCGGGACGCCGGTGCGCTGCACCACGGCCCGCGTGTTATACACTGGGTCTACCTTCAAACGGTCGAGAACGACCACCGCATCCTTACCTCCTGGGCGGCACTATAGGCTCGTGTCCACCGACCTGCAATATTCTGCACAACAATCGCCCGGGTTTTTAGGTGACTGGCGCACGGCTTCCGGTGGCCGGCGGGGAAGTGAGCCCAGACGTTGGCGAGGTCCTCTCGGGGGGCGAAGTGCCCTGCTGATGTCGGTGCTGGCGGTCTCGCTCGTCGCCTGCGGGGACGATGGCGATGATCGACGCTTCGCGACGGACGACCGGCCGACCTTCGTCGCGGGCTCGCCGACCCCGGGCCCCACACTGACGCCGCGGCCGACCGCGACGCCCGCCACCCCGGCCGCCTCTCCCGAATCCCTCCTGGTGCCCGCCGGTGGGGCGTCCTCCTTCGCATTCGTCCTCGGCGGTGAGCTCTGGCTGGCCGACCCGGCCGCGAACGTCGTCGCAGCGGTTCCCGGTCAGTTCCCCGGCGAGATCCTTGCCTTTGACCAGCATGGCCCATCCGGCGCGGCGGCGATGGTCCTGAGCGACACGGACACGGTGTCGCTGGTCGTCATCGACGCCACGGGCGAGGTCCGGCGGGGCACACCCGACTTGGCCGCCACCCTGCGCGACGTGGCTCCAGGCGCCCGTCCGGTCTC
>JACCVE010000111.1 GCA_013698285.1 Chloroflexia bacterium
GCCCGGGGCGGGTTCGGCAACGTCGCCGCGAGCCCGGCCGCGACGTAGCGGAGGACCGTCGCGGCCCCCGCGTTCGCCACGTCCGTCGTCCCGTCCGTCGCCGCCGTGCCACAGGCGCCCCAGCGCCCCAGGCCGAGGAAGGACGCCTCGGAGACGGTCAGTTGGAGCCAGTCCAGGTACCGGGCGTCGGGACTATCGGCGAGGACATCGAGGGCACCCGCCTCGGCGAGGGATTGCCCGGCCAGGGTGAGGCCGCCGTCGCGGGCCAGCCAGACATCGCGGACCAGGGTCCCGTCTTCGTCCTCGCCGGTGGCCTGCCGTTCGAGGTAGACCGTCTCCCCGATCTCGACCAGGGAGGAGTTGGCGTCCGTCGCCTCGGGACCGTAGCAGGCATCCTCGCCGGGGGCCGACAGCGCGGCGTACCGGACCCGGGCGACGGCCCCGTCCGCCTCGACCTCGATGGTCGCCCCGTCGATGATCCCGGTGACGGTCGCCGCGAGCAGGACGGGCGTCCTCGCCGGAGCACCGAGGTCGGGTGGGTCGGGCGATGTCGTCAGGGACGATTCGAGACCCATCACCGAGAGCCCGTAGCGGAGCGAGAAGCCGGTACCCGTCCGATCGGCGGTGAAGAGCAGGCTGACGCGGCGCTCCTCGCCGGGAGGCACCACCGCGACATCGGCACTCCCGAGCACGGTCGAGAAGCCTAGGGAGGAGCCAACGATCCCGGTGCCGGAGTCGAGGGGCTGGAATCCGACGAACGGGGCCGCGGTGACCAGACCGAAGTCGGCCATGATCAGGTTGGCCGGGGCATCGGACCAGTTCTCCATCAGGACGATCGCCACCAGCCAGTCGCCGTACGGGTTGGTGGGGAGGCCGAGCGTGGGCAGGGACGCCCCCCGCGTCGTCGACTCGACGGTGACCCGGAAGGCGCCGGCCCCCATCACCGGGGCGGTGTAGCGCTCGCCATCGACCGTCGCGGCCTGCTCCGGGAAGAGGGGTTCGGGCGTCTCGGCCGGCGGTTCGGGGGTCTCCGTCGGTGGGGCGGGCGTTTCGGTCGGCGGGAGCGGGGTCTCGGTCGGTTCCGGGACCACCTCGGTGGCGGTCGGGGGGGCCAGCGACGGCGGGATCACCGTCGGGGCCGCCGACGGCCGGGGAGCCCGGGTCGGGGATGGCGCCACGGTGACGGTCGGCGGGACGGGTGTCGCCGTGGTGGCGGCCGGCGGATCGACCGGTGCCGAGGTCGAGGCCGGCGGATCGACTGGTGCTGAGGTCGCGGTCGGCGGGATGGTCGTGGACGTCGGGGCAGCGCGTGTCACGGCCGGTGTCGCCGTGCTGGCGATCGTCGCCGCCGAGACCTCCTCTTCTGCCCCGGCCCCGGCGAGGTCGCCGCCGTCGCCGTCCGTGCCGTCACCGGGGCGATCGGCGGACCGCTGTCCGGGCGTCGGGGTGCGCGTTGGGTCAGGTCCTGCCTCCGAAGTGGGCGGGACGGTCGTCGAGGTGGGCCGGGGGGTGCTGGTGGGCGGGTCATCGTCCGCCGCGGCGGGTTCGGCCGGGAGGTCGTCATCGACCGGTCCGCCGGCGGGGGTGACCGGATCGGGACCCGCGCCGCTCTCCCCGGTGGGGACCTCCGTCGCCGGGGCGGAGGGTACGGCCTGGTCGGGGGATACGGAGGGCGTGAGCGACCCCTCGCCACCGACGCCGATCGCGACGGCCGTCTCCGGGTTGGCCGGTCGGGTCCCCGTCTCGCCACCGGCCGGAGCCGGGTCCCGGGTGGCAATGTCGCCATCGACCGCTCCAGCGGCGACCTCGGTGCGGGGGGGGCGCTGGTCGTCCCCGGTCCGGTTGGTCAGCATCACGCCGACCACGGTCACGGAGAGCAGCACGAGCAGGATCCCGGTCAGCCGTCCCCACCAACCGCGCCTGCGCCGCGAATCGCGGGAGGTGACCACTTCCGAGGCCGGGGCGTTCCAGTCGAAGTAGCGCCCGGCGGGGGGAGGGGCGGCCGGGGCCGGGATGACATAGGGGCGCCCGTCGGCCCGTGTGGACCGGTCGGATCGTTCCGTTCGTTCAGATCGGACGGGGACCTCGATCGGCGCGGCGCCGGGGTCCGCGCTCCACGGGGCGGGACGGGACCGGCCACGCGGCTCGACCGCACCGGTGGTGGTATCCGGCGCGGGTCGCAGGCTGCCGGTGACTGGGCCGGAGCGGTCCAGGCCCTGGCC
>JACCVE010000114.1 GCA_013698285.1 Chloroflexia bacterium
GACGGTCTCTGGCGCGTCGGAGATGATGCCGCCGAGACCGTGACCGACGTGGGCGGGGATGCGTTCCAGGTCGTGGTGGAGCGAGAAGGCGACCAGGTCCCGGGAGCGGATCTCGTGGAGGAGGTCAGGCGAGAGGTCGGGCCAGGGGATGCTAACGCCCGCCGCCCCGGCCGCCTTGGCCCCATCGAGGTGGGCGACCCAGGCCGGGAGGGTCGTCGCCCCGGCTTCCAGTAGGGTGACCTGGATGCCCGGCGCCCGCTGCCGGGCCAGGCGGACCGCGGCGGTGCCGTGCAGCCAGAGCCAGGTCATGGCCTCGATGCCGGCCGCCTGGACCACGCGGAGGGCGGCCAGCAGGGATCCCTGGTCCTTCAGGTGCAGGGCGGGCCCGACCCCGGCCGGAATGGCGTGGAGGGCCGCCTCCAGGGTCGGCAGGCGCTCGTCACTCCCTCGTAGGCGGACCCGGCGCAGGTAGGCGGACGGTTCCCAGCGGACCGGGCCGAAGCCGGTGGTGGTCCGCTGCAGGGTCCGGTCGTGGAGGAGGAACGGGACGCCGTCTAACGAGCGGCGGACATCGAGTTCGACCAGGTCGGCACCCGCCTCGGCCGCGCGCCGGATGCCGGCCAGGCTATTCTCGACCACCCCGGCCGAATTGGCGCGGTGGGCGAGGACCAGTACACCCCCGGACGTTCGCCACCCACCGTCGGGCATCGGCGCAGCCGAGCCCCCATCCCCCATCCCCGCCGGCAGGGCACCTCCGGCCCCGGCCGACGATTCGTCACTGGTCTCCACCCCACCGGACGCCACGGTAGGCGGAGTGCCCGACCCATCGGCCGGTGTGCCCGATCCCGAACTCGCCGAGGCGGCGCCCGACGCGGACGCCGCCTCGGATCGGCCGGTCGGGGCGTTCGGAGAATTGTCCGGCCCAGGCGGCTGTCCCATGCCCAGAACCGTCGCACGTCGGGTGCCCGGCGAAGAGACGGGTGTGGTCGGCCGGCGTCGCTGCTCCCCCGGCCACCGATTCGCCGTCGTCCGGTCCTGGCACGACCCCGTGGTCCACTCGACCGACACTCTCCCCGCCGTCCTCGCCTGTCGCCTATCGCCCGTCGCCCGCGGTGATAAACACGACATAACATCTCCTGGGGCATGGTATGATGGGCGGGAACGGGGGCGAGCCGTGGCACTGCCATGGCCTACGCCGGTCGTTCCCTTCCCCCCGACCGTGCCGAACGAACGGGCTCACCGGGCAAGGCACGACCGTCCCGTCGCCCGGCGTCCGCGCCCGGCGATCCTCCCCCGGGTGGACGAGGCGTTCGTGCGGTGCGAGGTGCTTGACCCGCGTGGCCCGAACTCCCCAAGGTGTGTGACTCTCCCATGACCAATGCCAGTGCCGATTCCATTACCGCCGCGTCCCAGTCCAAGGTAACTCGCGTCCCCCTGCGCAATGTAGCGATCATCGCCCACGTCGACCACGGCAAGACCACCCTGGTCGATGGCCTCCTCAAGCAGTCCAACGTCTTCCGCGACCCCGACGCGGCCGGCACCCTGATCATGGATGCCAACGACCTGGAGCGGGAGCGAGGCATCACCATCCTCTCTAAGAACACCGCGATCGACTACGAGGGCGTCAAGATCAACATCGTCGACACTCCGGGCCACGCCGACTTCGGCGGCGAGGTCGAGCGGGTGTTGAACATGACCGACGGCTGCCTGCTGCTGGTCGATGCCGTCGAGGGTCCGATGCCCCAGACCCGGACCGTGCTGGCCCGGGCCCTCGGCCTCGGCCTGCGGCCGATCGTGGTCGTCAATAAGATCGACCGCGCCAACGCCCGGCCCGAGGTCGTGGTCGGGATGACCCAGGACCTGTTCCTGGACCTGGCCACCGACCCCGACCAGCTCGATTTCCCGGTCATCTACACCATCGCCAAGGAGGGCAGGGCTGGCCTCTCGCCAGAGGCCGTCGGCGACGACCTGCGCCCGCTGCTGGACACCATCCTCCGCATCGTCCCCGCCCCGGCGGTGGACATCGAGGCCCCCGCCCGCTGCCTGATCGCCTCGCTCGACTACGACACCCACCGGGGCCGGATCGCGATCGGCCGGATCGACCGCGGCGTGATCCGGGCCGGCGACACGCTGGTCCACCTGATGTCGGGTGGCCCGGTCGTCCGCCAGAAGGTCGGCTCCCTTTCCACCTTTGCCGGCCTGGGCCGCCGCGAGGTCGATGAGGCTTGGGCCGGCGACATCGTGGCGATCACCGGGTTCGCCGACGCCAAGATCGGCGCCACCCTGGCCGACCCCGCCGCGCCCGATCCGATGACCCCGATCTCGGTCGAGGAGCCGACCCTGAAGCTGACCTTCGGCGTCAATACCTCCCCGTTCTCCGGCCGCGACGGCCAGTACTCGACCTCCCGCCAGTTGCGGGAGCGCCTCTATCGTGAGCTGGAGACGAACCTCTCGCTGCGGGTCACTCCGACCGAGCAGGCCGATGTCTACGCCGTCTCCGGCCGGGGCGAACTGCACCTCTCGGTCCTGATCGAGACAATGCGCCGCGAGGGGTACGAGTTCCAGGTCTCCCGCCCGGAGGTCATCCTACGGAAGACCGACAAGGGGACGCTCGAACCGATGGAGCGGCTGCTCATCGACACGACGGCGGAGTACACC
>JACCVE010000121.1 GCA_013698285.1 Chloroflexia bacterium
CTCCAGCGCCGGTCCAATCGACCGGCAGCCACGGGTCAGGTTCAGGGTCAGGCCACGACTCCGGCCGCGGGCACCGTCACATCGGACGCGGCCGCGACGCCCGCCGCGACACCGGCCGCCCCCGAGACCGAACCCACGGAGTGACCGGGGGTCATCCCGCCCCGGGAGACGGATCGGGCCGGGGCCGGGGTGGCCGGATCAGCAGCGAAATCTCCTCATCGAGGATCTCGAACACGTAGCCGCCGACCGACGCCACCGCCGGCGAGCTGATCTCCCCCCACCGCACCTCGACGGGCACCCCCCGCACCGTCACCACCCGCGTCGCCTGCATGCTGAAGGCGTAGCGCGGGTTGCGGTAGATCATCCGTGACCCGCCCACCTCGTCGATCGCCTCCTGGGCCAGGGCGAGCGCCTCGGCCTCGTCCAGCCGGGGTCGCAACGGTGGTGGTCCTGGTCCCTGCTCGTCTCCGCTCATGGCGCGTGGTCCTCGATCGTGGCGGGCGGGTGTCGCGGCGTGACGCGTCGGACGATCACCATACCACCCCCGGTTCGTCCGCCCGCACCCCGGCCTCCGCCTTGGCCGTCCGCCGCCGTGACGGCGACGCGGTGGTCACGACAGGGAGTGGGGGAGTCTGGTAAGGTCACGGCGACGACCTCCAGAGCGCTCGCCTCGTCCTGCTCGGGCGACGGCACGCTCCCGGAAACGGACTGGGACAGGGCGCCACGGCGCCGGATGAAGAGGGGACAACGACGATGGTCGCGACCGGCACCGGACTCCGCAACGACGTGGACGAGATTCTGCCCGGGGTGATCGCCGACCGGCGATTCCTCCACGAGCACCCCGAGTTAGGCTTCCAGGAAGTGGAGACATCCCGCTTCGTCGCCGAGCGCCTAGCGGCAATGGGCGTCGAGGACATCCGGACCGGGATCGCCAAGACCGGCGTCACCGGCCTCGTCCGTGGTCAACGAGAAGGCGGCGCCGCCAAGACCCTCCTGATCCGGGCCGACATGGACGCCCTGCCGATCCAGGAGGAGAACGACGTCGAGTACCGTTCCAAGCACGACGGCGTCATGCACGCCTGCGGCCACGACGCCCACACCGCGATGCTGCTCGGCGTCACCCGCCTGCTGCTGGACCGCCGCGACGACTTCACCGGCACGGTCAAGGTCCTCTTCCAGCCCGCCGAGGAGGGCCCGGGCGGCGCCAAGCCGATGATCGAGGCCGGTGTCCTCGAGGACCCCAAGGTCGATGCCGCCCTCGGCATGCACATGGCCCAGGCGGCCCCCCTGGGCCAGATCGGCGTCCGCACCGGACCGGCGATGGCCGCCTCGGACCGCTTCGAGATCCTGATCCAGGGCAAAGGCGGCCACGGCGCCCGGCCCCAGGCCACCGTCGACCCGATCATGGTCGGCTCCCAGATCGTCGTCGCCCTCCAGACGGTCGTCAGCCGCGAGACCGACCCGACCGTGCCCGCCGTCGTCACCGTCGGCGCCTTCCTGGCTGGCCAGGCCTTCAACGTGATCCCCGACACCGCCACCCTGCGCGGCACGGTCCGCTCGTTCGACAACGACGAGCGCCAGCGCCTGGCGGAGCGGATCGAGGCCGTCGCGAAGGGGATCGGCGGCGCGATGCGGGCCGAGGTCGAGGTCCAGTACCACTTCGGCTACCCCCCGACGGTCAACGACGCCGGGATGACCGACATCGTCCGCCGCGCGGCGGCCGGGGTGGTCGGGACCGAGAACGTGATCGAGGAAGACCTGCACATGGGCGCCGAGGACATGAGCTACTTCCTCGAAGCGGTCCCCGGCTCGTTCTTCTTCGTCGGCAGCAAGAACGACGAGAAGGGCCTCGTCTGGGGCCATCACCATCCCCGCTTCGACATCGACGAGGCCGCCCTCTCGACCGGCATGGCGACGATGGTCGAGTCCGCCCTCGGTTACCTGAACGGCTAGCGACCCCGATGCCGAAGCGTCTCCTGCCCCGCCCGTTTCGCCGCCGGGCCACCGGGCCACGCCCCGCCCCGGCGACGGGCCAGACCGTCGATCACGCCCGCGACCCAGCGTCCCCGCCCGCCCGGCCCGGCCACCCGGGCAAGGCTCCCGGGCTCGCCCGGGTCCCGGC
>JACCVE010000128.1 GCA_013698285.1 Chloroflexia bacterium
GACCACGAGGATCAGGACGGGGACCGGGCTGGCACCGGGATGCTGAGTGGGGAGGGGGCGGGGTGTCGAATGGGGCTGCGGTGGCTTGGGTGACCGGGGCCAGCCGGGACGCACTCCCGCCCTGCCAAGTGGGCGTTGGCCGGCCCGCCCGCACGTCGCCGGTGACCGCTTGGGTACGAGGAAAGGGAGCGAGGATCGGTTGGCCGATCATCCAGGAGTCAACATGGGGGTGTCAATCCTGCACATGGGGTGATCCGAAGGAAAGAATGCGACCAAGGGTCACATACGCCTGTAGGGGCGGCGCTCGCTGCGCCCGGCTGCCCACCACGGCGGTTCAATGTGGGAACCGATTGCCAGAATATGTGTTCACGCCGGAACGGTCGTATGTCGCGGAGGGCGCGGTAAGCAGCGACCCTACGTGATGTGGTGGTTTTCGGGGGAGATGGTGTTAGGTAGGTGGCAATCATCGGGAGATGAGGGCGCCTGCACGAAGGCCACACATTGAAGGCCCTGCGAAGGGCGATCGCGCCGGGGGCGTGCGCCGGTCCGGGCGAGTCACCGCGGATCGGCGCGGCGCGCTGGGTGGTGGCGCCCCAGAGCTCCCTAGACCGGACCATCCGAGACCCGGACCATGCCGCACCGGGTCGACTACAGTTGGGGCCGGCGCCTGGCTGGGGACGGTGGTCCGCAGAGGGGAGTCCGATGTCCATCGCGTTCGAGATCGTGTTCGTCCTGGTGCTGATCGTGGTGAACGGCCTGTTCTCGATGTCGGAGACGGCGGTCGTGTCGTCGCGACGGGCCCGGCTCCAGCAGCGGGCGGGGAGCGGTGACGCGGCGGCGGCGCGGGCCCTGGCCCTGTCCGAGGACCCGAATGTGTTCCTGGCCACGGTCCAGATCGGGATCACCCTGATCGGCATCCTCTCCGGTGCCCTCGGTGGGGCGACCGTGGCCCGGTCGCTCGGGTCACTGCTGGAACCCCTGCCCGGCATCGGGCCCTACGCCGACACGGTGGCGCTGGTCGTGGTGGTGCTGGTGATCACCTACCTCTCGCTGGTGATCGGGGAACTGGTCCCGAAGCGGATCGCGCTCAACGATCCGGAGGGGGTCGCGGCCCGGGTCTCCGGACCGATGCGGGGCCTGTCGGCGGCCACCGCCCCGGTGGTCAGCCTGCTGGGCGTCTCGACCGACGCGGCGCTGCGGTTGCTCCGGGTGCGACCGAGCGACGAACCGCCGGTGACGGAGGAAGAGGTCGGGGTGTTGCTGGAGCAGGGGGCCAGGGCGGGGGTGTTCGACCCGGCCGAGCGGGAGATGGTCGGGCGGGTCTTCGCCCTGGCCGACGATCGGATCACCGGCCTGATGACGCCCCGGCACGAGGTCGTCTGGCTGGACTTGGATGACGGGGACGAGGCCAATCGGCGGACGATGGTCGAGAGCGTCTACTCCCGGTTCCCGGTCGGGCGGGGCGACCTCGACCACGTCACCGGGGTGGTCCGGGCGAAGGACCTGCTTGAAGTGTCGCTGAGCGGTCAACCGGTGGCGCCGGAGTCATGCGCGAAGCCACCCCTGGTGGTGCCGGAGAGCATGTCGGCCCTGCACCTGCTCGACGCCTTCAGGCGAGCGGGCGACCACCTCGCCCTGGTGGTGGACGAGTACGGCGGCACGGCGGGGTTGATCACGTTGCAGGACGTGTTGGAGGCGATCGTCGGCGACCTGCCGTCGAGCGGGGAACGCGAGGATGAGGAAGCGGTCCGGCGTGACGATGGCTCCTGGCTGCTGGACGGCTCCCTGGCCGCGGAGCGGTTGCCGGAGATCCTCGGGGCGGAGCGATTCCCCCGGGCGGAGGTCGGCAACTACGAGACGGTGGGCGGGTTCGTCCTGGCCCGCTTGGGGCGCATCCCGGTCGCGGGGGACGATTTTCGCTGGGGCGCGTGGCGCTTCGAGGTAATGGACATGGACGGACACCGGGTGGACAAGGTGCTGGCGTCGGTACTGGCCGATGCGGACTGACGCCGCACCCGTCCCCGGCCCTGGCCGCCGGTGACGGTGTCCCGGCGTGTTCTGAAGGACCGGACCACCCACAGGATGGAGACGATGATATGGAATCCGGATGATCACGCGATCAGAGGAGCGCCGGTCATCACCGAAACGCCGCACCACCGTGGCCCGGGAGGACACCCGGACCTCCCCGACGCAGTGCATCGGACATCGACGCTGTATCCGGAGTCCGTATGACAGGGGCGGCGGGAAGGGCCGGTGATCACGATGCCCGCCCATGGAAGCCAGGCCAACGATGGCGGGCCTACGCGGTGGGCACCCGGGTGGCACGGGAGTTCAGCGTCCCGATGCTCCCCGCCAAGCCGGCCCGGGCGACCCGGAACGCCTCGGCCACATCGCGGCAGTCCGCCCGCTCCAAGGACGCGACGAGGCCGGTCAGGGCGTCGTCGAGCTCGGTCGTCAGCACGTGGTCACCCAGTCCCGGGAGGGTCCTGAGCAGGAGATCCCCGGTTCGTCGCTGGTCCGGTCGGGCGAGTTCTCCGATGGCCAGCGCGAAGGTCCGCACGATCTGGGCGTAGACCTGGGCCTGCATCGACTCGGACGCCACGACGGCCAAGGATTCGAAGGCGCCGAACAGTCGCATCATGACATCGTCGGGATAGACGACGGGCAGCTCGGCCTCGTCCTGATCACCGATGTCGTCGCCCGACTCGTCCCGTCCGGCGATCGCCCAGCGGACGAGGAGGTCGTGGAGGTTGTGGACCGTGGCGATCCCGGGGGCGGGGTTTTGCTGAGACGTCGAGACGGAGCGCCAGGCGATCGTGGTCAACTGTTCGATCCCGTAGGCGGGATCGGTGACGATGTCTCGCTGGCGGCCGAGACGGATCGCGCCTTCCACCCCGGCGGCGACCCGGATCGCGTCGTCGCCGCGTTCGGCGCGAACCCCGGCGACGCGATCGTGGTACGCGACATAGGCCCCGATCGGGACCTCGAAGACGATCTCGACCGGGGCCTGCGCCTGGCGCAGCGAGGCGGCGATGGTGTCCAGGTCGATCCGTTGCAGATAGCCGTCGTGCGGGGCGAGGACAGGCGTCTCGTCCCCCGCGGGCAGCCGGGCCGCACGCCGGGTGCGCCGGAGCAGGGGGAGCTGGCGCTGGCGAGCCCGGAGCGTATGGTCATGGATCGTCTTGATGATCTCGCCCGGTCGCATCTGGTTGATCGTCGAATAGATCAGGAGGAGCAACACGTAGAGGGCGCCGACCGTGGCGACGAGGGCCAGCGTCGCGCCGAGGACCGGATTGAATGGCGGGGCGACGGTGGCGAGGGTGATCAGGGCGTAGAGCGTCAGGCCGACGAAGAAGCCGAAGTAGACCTGGTTCGAGCGGCGCCGGAGGAACTGGTCGAAGACCTGGTGGGTGAGCGAGCCCGCCGATTGCTGGAGGGCGAGGAGCAAGAGCGAGAAGGTGATCGAGGTGATGGTGATGACGCCGGTGGCGATGGTCCCGAGCAGGGTGCTGGTCGCCTCGGGATCACCGAAGACGTGCGCTTCCATATACCCGAGGACGGGGCGGAACCACCCCGTGCCGGTCCGCTCGACCGCGTAGGACCCGAAGGCCAACAGGACGAACGCGACGATGACCGCGGTAGGGACAGCGAGAAACGATGCGAAGGCTTGCCGAACGGAGTCACGGAGCGGGTGCAATGGTGAAAGGACTCCGGCGAGGCAGAAGGGACGAGGCGGCCGCCCGCATCATCGCCGGAGTGAGTGACCTTGCCAAGGGATGGGGGACAGGTCGGCAAGGTGACCGTATTCCCTTTTCAATCCTCACCCTGCCAGACAACAGGGTCTGACCTGACGTGAGGGTAGAGCGTCAAACTGGGTACTGCCACGCTTTTTGGAACATCCGCCGCAGTCCGCAACTGGCCCTCCTGCCCCACGTAGGCGTCGTCGAGGACCCCGTTGACGGGGTGGGTGGCGTGGCGGTTGGGGCCGCTCACAAGCGACTGCCGCAGCCTGACGCGGTGCCACTCGGGCGGGACCGGCCACCGCCCCGCCCCCTTCCAGCGCAGCGGCAACGCCCGCCAGCAGCCGACGTAGGCGAGCGTCGCCCGCGCCTCAACCAGCCGCAGCGCCCCGATGCTCGCCAGCGTCCACTACCCGCACCTGACCGAGGTGCTCGCCGAGCGGCGCGGGCCAAGCGGGACGGCGCTGGCCCAACTGGAGGTGGCGGTGAGGCGGACGCCAAGCTGGGTCCCGGCGCAGGACTTGCGACCTT
>JACCVE010000148.1 GCA_013698285.1 Chloroflexia bacterium
CGGCACCGGCACCGGCACCGTCTTCGCCTCCGGCTCCGGCATCCTCGGCGGCGAGCGGGACACCAAGGTGGTCTATAACCCCACCTCATCGCACGAATGCCATCTTCGCCCGGGTGTCCAACGGCACCTTCTATTCCTTCCGCCAGATCGAGACCGCTGGCACCAACACGATCCAATGGGACGGCGCCGACGGCTCAATGGGCGTCAACCGGACCGGCCCCGGCGGCGTCGATGTCACCGGTGGCGGCTCCAACGACACCCTCTTCTTCGAGAACGACGCCCTGAACATGGGCGTCTCCTACGGTGTCATCAACGTCTACGATATGGCCGGCGGCGAGTCCGGGGTCCTGATGCCGATGCCCAGCACGATCAACGGTGCCAGCACGACCTACTCGGTGGACTTCGCCTTGTTCAGGAACGTGGACCTGACCAACGTCGGCGCGATCACCTTTACCTTCGACGGCACCGGCGGCGGCGGTCCCTCGATCGACGCGATCCGCTTCGCCAGCGTCGTCCCGCCGGACACCACCGCCCCGACCATCACCGCCTCGGCCACCCGCGCCGACGGCACCGCCTACGCCGCCGCCTCCTGGACCAACCAGTCCGTGACCGTCACGTTCACCTGTGACGACGCCGGCTCCGGCGTCCTCGCTTCCTCGGTCACCGCCCCGGTCACGCGCTCCACCGACGGCAGCACGACGGTCCCGGGCTCCTGCCGGGACGAGGCCGGCAACGTCGCCGAGACCACATTTGGGCCGGTCCAGATCGATAAGACGGCCCCGACCCTCTCCGCCTCGGCCGCCCTGGCCGACGGCACCGCCTACACCGCGGGCTCCATCGCCCCGGGTCCCGTCACGGTGACCTTCTCCTGCGCCGACCCCGACGGCTCCGGCGTCGCGACCTCGACCACCCCGGTCACGGTGACCGTGCCGACGACCTCCGTCGAGGGCGCCTGCACCGATCTCGCCGGGAACCGCGCCACCGCCTCGTTCGGCCCGATCGCCTTCGACGCCACGCCGCCGGTCGTCTCGGCCGTCGCCACCCACGCCGACGGCACCGCCTACGCCGCGGGCACCTGGACCAACCGCGCCGTCACCGTCACCCTGGTCTGCGAGGACGCGGGCTCCGGCATCGCCACCCTGACCGGCCCCGCCACTTACGCCACCGAGGGCACCGCGACCTACGCCGGCACCTGCGTCGACACCGCCGGCAACTCCGCCAACGCCAGCTTCGGGCCGATCCTGATCGACCTGACGGCGCCGGTCGTCACCTACGCCGGCAACCTCGGCACCTACGGCGTCGCCGCCGGCGTGGCCATCACCTGCGCCGCCAGCGATGCCCTGTCCGGGGTCGCGTCCTCCACCTGCGCCGACGTCTCCGGCCCGGCCACCTCATTCGCCACCGGCCCGAACACCGTCTCCGCGACCGCGACCGACCTCGCCGGCAACGTGGGCACCGACTCGGTCACCTTCACCGTGGTCGTCGTCCAGACCGACCTCTGCGCGCTGACCACCCAATTCTCGGAGCGGTCAGGCATCTCGGTGTCCCTATGCAAGCAACTCGTGAACGCCGGGGTCCCCGACTACGTCAACCACGTCCAGGCCCAGAGCGGCAAGGCCCTCACCGCCGACGAGGCCGCCCTACTGATCCGGCTGGCGGGGTACCTTCCGTAGGCTGAACATCGGCGCCGTCGGCATCGTGGTCCACGACGACTGGCGAGGGCCGGGGAGCGATTCCCTGGTCCTCGCCGCGTGCCCCTCTCCTGACCAGCACAGTCGTCGGTCGTCGAGGTGGCGGCTCCCCAACGCGTAGTGGTCTCCCCATCAACCGGGCGTAATCCGCAGGATGACCCGCTCGCTCCGGCCAAACTGGGTCAGGCGCAGCATCGTGGTGATGATTCGGCATCCGAGCCCGCACTTCACCTGGACGATGCCCGGCTCGCGCTTCACGGTGGCGTCATCCGTGGTGATCCCGGCCATCCCGGCGACGGGTTCGATCCCCTCCGCGACCTCGCCCCAGCACTGAATCCTATCCCACCCCGCTGACCTTCTCGGCCTCGATGGTCATGATCAGCCGGGTCTGGTCGCGTCCGCCGTACCAGGCGTAGGGCCCGCCCGTGTACCGCTGCGCCAGCTTCTCGATGTGCTCGGCCCCGCCCTCCGCCGTGATCCCCACGACCCGGCCGCGGACTTGGAAAGACCGGAAGGGGTTCGCCGGGTCAGAGACTGCCACCGCCACCCGGGGGTCAC
>JACCVE010000173.1 GCA_013698285.1 Chloroflexia bacterium
CTACAGGTCTGAGTGGGGTCTTGATGGGTTTCACGACGGACCGACAGCAGCATCGTTCGTGAGGATGTGGTCGGGCCATCGCCGTCGCATCGCCACCCGTGACCGATACATGACGAGAACACCGCGACGTCGGTCACCTCTCCGGTCACGTCCTCACCTTCCCCTACTCCTCGTCGCGGCCGGCGCGGGAGGCGTCACGGATAGTCTCGACGACGTCGGCATCCGCGAGGGTGGTGGTGTCGCCGAGGGAGCGGCCGGCGGCGATGTCGCGCAGCAGGCGGCGCATGATCTTGCCGGAGCGGGTCTTGGGCAGGTCCGGGGTGAAGAGGAGGGTCTTGGGCTTGGCGATCGGGCCGATCTTGGCGGCGACGTGCTGCCGCAGCTCGTCGCCGAAGGCCACGCTGGGTTCGGTACCGAGTTTCAGGATCACGAAGGCAGCGATCGCCTCGCCGGTCAGGTCGTCGGGTGTCCCGACCACGGCCGCCTCGGCGACGGACTGGTGGGAGACCAGGGCGCTCTCGATCTCGGTGGTGCTGAGGCGGTGGCCGGAGATGTTCATCACGTCGTCAACGCGGCCCATCAGCCAGTAGTCGCCGTCCTCGTCCCGCCGGGCGCCGTCCCCCGGGAAGTAGGTGCCGGGGAAGCGGTCCCAATACGTCTTCTGGAACCGTTCGGGGTCGCCGTGGATGCCGCGCAACATGGCTGGCCAGGGACCCTTGACGACCAGGTAGCCGCCCGAGCCGGGGGGGACGGGATTGCCGTCGCCATCGACGATGTCGGCCTCGATGCCGGGCAGGGGACGGCTGGCGGAGCCGGGTTTGGTCGTGGTCAGACCCGGCAGGGGGGCGATCATGATCGCGCCGGTCTCCGTCTGCCACCAGGTATCGACGACCGGGCAGCGGTCGCCGCCGATGTGGTGGTGGTACCAGACCCAGGCTTCCGGGTTGATCGGCTCGCCGACGCTGCCGAGGAGACGGAGGGACGAGAGGTCGTGCCCGGCGGCGTGCTGCGGCCCCCATTTCATGTGGGCGCGGATGGCGGTCGGGGCGGTGTAGAGGACGGAGACGCGGTAGCGCTCGACGATGTCCCACCACCGGTCGGGGGCGGGGAAGTCGGGGGTGCCCTCGTACATCACGCCGGTGGTGCGGTTGGCGAGGGGGCCGTAGAGGATATAGGAGTGGCCCGTCACCCAGCCGATGTCGGCGGCGCACCAGTAGACATCGTCGTCCTTGATGTCGAAGACGGTGCGGTGGGTGTGGGCGGCGCCGAGGAGGTAGCCGGCGGTGGTGTGGACGATACCCTTCGGCTTGGCGGTGGTGCCGGAGGTATAGAGGAGGTAGAGGGGGTCCTCGCTCTCCATCCGCTCCGGTTCGCACTCCGGCGCCTGGCGGGGGACGACCTCGTCCCACCAGATGTCGCGGCCCTCGACCATGGTCACGTCCTGGCCGGTGCGGCGGGCGACCAGGACACGCTCGACGCTGGGCGCCTGGCCGTCCGCGATGGCGTCATCGACGTTGACCTTCAGGGCGGAGGGCTTGCCGCGCCGGTAGCCACCGTCGGCGGTGACGACCAGCTTGGCCCCGGCATCGTTGATCCGGTCCCGCAGGGATTCGGCCGAGAACCCGCCGAACACGACGGTGTGGACGGCGCCGATCCGGGTGCAGGCGAGCATCGCGATCGGCATCTCGAGGATCATCGGCATGTAGACGGCGACCTTGTCACCCCGCCCGACGCCCAACCCGCGCAGGGCGTTGGCGCAGCGGCAGACCTCGGCCAGGAGTTCGGCGTAGGTGATCCGCGTCCGGTCCCCCGGCTCGCCCTCCCAGTAGTAGGCGACCTTGTCGCCGTGGCCGGACGCGACGTGGCGGTCCAGGCAGTTGACGGAGACGTTGAGCTGGCCGCCGTCGAACCAGCGGGCATTGGGCGGGTCCCAGGAGAGGACGGTGTCCCAGGGTCGGTACCAATCGAGGGAGCGGGCGGCCTTGGCCCAATATCCTTCGGGGTCGGCGGCGGCTCGCTCGTAGACGTCCGGGTCCCGGACATTGGCCTGGTCGGCGAAGCCGGGCGGGGGCGGGAAGGTGCGGTCCTCGCGGGAGAGGGCCTCGATCGCGTCCTGGGAGGCGCCGCGCGGGGCGTCGCCGGGCGTGATGGGGTCATCGCGGTGGGTCATCGGTGTGGTCCTCCCTGGTGCGTGGCGGCTCGGGGCCGTGAACGCCGGGGCTGGTTCGGGCGCTCGTCCGGTGATGGTCGCGGCAGTATAGCGACCGGACGGAAGGTGAAAGGGGGCAGGGGCAGGGGGACAGGGGTCAGTCGGCAGACGGCAGACGCCAGACAGTGAGAGCGTAAGTCGTGGCCACCCCCGTGGTGGTTGGCGTCGCATCCCGGCCGGGGGTGGCCAGGGTCTCGGGCGATCGCACCGCGCCGGGGACGGGAAGGACGCGCCGCCCATCCGCCCATCCGCCCATCCGCCCATCCACCCATCGGGGTCAGGGGCCAGCAGGGCGGTCGTGCTCCCGTCAGGGCGGTCATCGGGAGTCGATGACCGGGTCGGGGACCGGACTGGCACCGGGATGCAGGTGTGGGATGGGGGCGAGGTGTCGAACGGGGCAGCGGTGGCTTTGGATGACCGGGGCCAGCCGGGACGCACTCAGTGCCTGCCCACTGGCGTTGGCCCTGGGCGTTGGCCGGCCCGCCCGCATGCCGCCGGTGACCGCTTATGTATGAGAATAGCGA
>JACCVE010000182.1 GCA_013698285.1 Chloroflexia bacterium
TCCCACGCCAGACCCTCCCCTCACGACGATGTGAACAACCGCCAGTCCTGATGCCGGGCATCCTGGTCATCTCGCATACGCCATGGGAGGGACCCACCCGATGAACAGGCTGTCAGGACGCATCAACGACCCGTCGAGCGATGCCGTCGGAGGGCGACGACCGGACCATGGGTCCTCGTTATCCTCGCCACGGCGCGAATCAGCTTCGCGACGTCCCACGGACACGACCTACCCCGGGTTGACGCCGGCTCACACCTGCCGGTTGTGGGCGATGACCAGATCGGCCAGGTCGCTCAGGGAGCGGACCCGGACGGCGGGGTGCTCGCCATCGTCGTGGCGATCGTAGCGGTCGATCAGGGCGGCCCGCATCCCGACCGCCAGCGCACCGGACACGTCGGAGCCGGGCTGGTCGCCGACGTGGAGGGCATCGCCCGGGGCGACGTCGATCATCGGGTGGTCGAGGGCGGCGTAGAAGGTCCGGGGGTCGGGCTTCTCCCAGCCGACCAGGGCCGAGGTGATGATGGCGTCCATGTGCCCGGCGAAGGCGAAGTGCGTACACAATTCGGTCACGTCGGCATCGGCGTTGGAGATCACCGCCCGCATCACGCCAGCGTCGCGGAGCCGGTCCAGGGTGGGGATGACCTCGGCGAAGACGCGGTAGTTGCCGCCGGTGGCATCGGCCGCGAACTCGTCGACGTAGGCCCGGCGCAGGCCAGACATTTCATCCTCACCGGCGGCGATCCCGGCCGCGTCGAGCCAGCGACGGAGGTGGGCGAGGCGGAAGGCCTCCCGTTCGTCACCGGTCCGGTCGCGGATCGGCCAGGTGCCGTTCTCGGCCGTGTAGAAATCCTCCGCGACGCGATCCGCCGCCCGCAGCGCATCGAGATCCGTGGCCACCCCGACCTTTTCGGCGGCGGCCTGGAGCCGGACCCAGCGTGGGGGGTCCAGTTCGATCAACGTGTCGTAGAGATCGAAGGTCACCAGCCGGATCGGACCTCGTCCGAGGGACACCGGCGCGGCGGGGGTAGCTCGCTCGTCAGGAACGATCACGCACTGGCACCCTTTCTCTCGGCCCATCACCACGCATCGTGACCACGGCACGTCGCCGCATACCCCGGAACGGAGGGGCTCTGTCCGGCGGGTGTCCGTTCGACGGGACCACCGGGGCCCAACGAGGTGGTCGCGACCCGCGGTCACTATACCCGCTCCGGCCGGTGCGACCGTCGCACCCACGAGGAACCACGGCCCGCCTCGGCATAAGCGTCACGCCCACCGCCACCCGGCACTGGCGAGGGAGATTTTCAGAGTCTCAGCAGCCCATCGCGCCGGCCATCACCGTCGAGTCGGTATCTAACCCGGACGGACAAAACGGAAACGACCCGACGGCGTGGCTCGCACCGGTCGAGTGGCTCGCGAGAGCACCGGTCTCACCCCGCCCCGCGACCGCCCCGGTCGAGGTGGAACTGACCCAAACGCGACGTGATCACGGATCCGGAAATGGCCGGCGGTCACCCGGCTGGGGGGAACAAGGGAGAAATGGGACTTCGCCCCCTTGACAACCGTTACCTGTTCGTATACTCTGTACGTACAGTCCCAAGGAACTCCGGGTTCCGGGACACGACCACCGCCCGTCGCAACGGCGCGTGGAGGCCGCGGGGCCTCGCGCGGGACCGGGTGATGAAGCGGGCCGACCGGGACGAAGGGCACGCGTTGCGGGGCGACGTGTCTGGGGATCGGGAGGCGGGCCGTGTTTCGCGCCAGAGTTCGTTGGGACTGTACTCGTTAGCCGGCGACTGCCCGGCCCGCGGGGGCTCGCCCGCCTCCCCAGCCAGTTTCCCTCAATCGTGGTGCGGACCGTGGTCTCCCGATCGGGCGGCGCTTCCCTCCCTTCGCCCGAGGCGAACGTGCCCCTCCGCCGTTCTCGCGCCCGCGCGAACCCCAAATACCCGAGCCCCAGGCACGTGGTTCGCGCGGCACCGACCAACTGATGCCTAGGATTGCCGAGATTTCGACGGCCCAGGAGCGTCGCACGGCGATCCTCTGCCCGATCGATCGCGAGCAAGAGCCCGAAAATCGTGATAGAGTCCGCCGTCGCACCCTGTCTCCGGGCAGGGTGAGGATTGAAAC
>JACCVE010000214.1 GCA_013698285.1 Chloroflexia bacterium
CTCAATCCGTCGCGGTTGCCTCCGTGGAAGGATGTCTGTTGGACGCTGGCAGTTGTCGTCTCTCTCGACAGCAGGATAGTCCCCGACTCCGCTAGCCGACCACGCGACGGTGCCATCGTGGCCCGCCCGTCCCGGCTCGGCCCGGGGCGTACCGACCGGTCCCCGACCGGTGGAAGGCGGTTCTCGCATGGTGATCGACCAGACCAAGCCCACTCCCGCCCCACGGCAGCGCTACTACATCGGTACCGACGCCGCCGACCACCCGGTCGTCCGGCGCGTCGCCGTCCCGGCCCGGGAGCGCATCCAGGCCACGGCGAGTCCCCCGGTCGTGCCGGCACACCGGGTTGACCCGGTCATCGACCGGTCGATCCCCGCGCCGCCGGTGGTCCAGATCACGTCGGCACGTCCCCGGCGGCGGGCCGGTTTCCGGCTCCACATTCATCCGATCAACCCGCGCCGGTTGCTCACCGCCGTCCGGCACCACCGTGCCGACGACTAGGCGCCGTTGTCCGGCATGCTAGAGACATCCCCGGCGGCCGTCGAAGCCTCGCTGTTGGTCGGCCTGCGCCAGGCCGTGGCGGCGGGCGATGCGATCGTGGCGCGCTCCCTCGCGGCCCGGATGCTGGAGGAGGACGCCCTCGCTCTCCTCGAAGACCTCCAGCCGGCCGAGCTGAGTCGCCTCTTCGCCATCCTGGGCGACGAATCGCTGGCCCAGTTGCTGGCCCGCCTCGACGACCGGGACGCGGCCGGCATCCTGAGCCGGATGACAGCGGCCCAGGCGGCCGACATCCTGGAAGAGATCGACCCCGACGACGCCACCGACATCCTGGAAGAGGTCGATCCCGACCTGCTCGAAGGTCTCCTCGTGGCGATGGAACCCGACGAGGCCGCCGAGATCCGGGACCTGATGAGCTACCCGCCGGAGTCGGCCGGCGGGATCATGACCCCGGCCTTCGTCGCGATCTCGCCCGGGCTGCGGGCCGACCAGGCCGTCGTCGCCCTCCGCCGCGTCGCCGAGGAAGCCGAGACCGTCAACTACGTCTACGTGGTGGACCGCGAGGAGCGGCTGCTCGGCGTCCTGTCGCTGCACGCCCTGGTCTTGACCCGGCCGACGACCCTGGTCCGCGACCTGATGATCAGCGACATCGTCACGGTCCCGGTCCTGGCCGACCAGGAGGACGCGGCCCGGATCCTGACCGACCACGACTTGCTGGCGCTGCCGGTGGTCGACCTGGAAGGGCGCCTGGTCGGGATCATCACCGCCGACGACGTGGCCGACGTGATCGAGGCCGAGACGACCGAGGACATCGAGCGCCTCGGCGGTTCGCAGCCCCTCTCCGAGCCCTATCTGCGGGCGTCGCCGTTCCTGCTGTTCCGCAAGCGGGTGGTCTGGCTGTTCGTGCTGTTCATGGCCCAGTTCGTCACGATCGAGATCTATTCCTCCTATGAAGGGGACATCCGCCGGGCCGCGGTGCTCGGCATCCTGGTGCCGATCCTGATCGGCACGGGCGGCAACGTCGGCAGCCAGACGGTCTCGACCATCATCCGGGCCATGTCGGTCGGTGAGGCCGAGCCCCGCCATATCCTCCGCATCCTGCGCAAGGAGCTGATCACCGGCCTGGGCCTCGGCCTGACGATGGGAGTGCTGATGTATGGCCGGGGATTCTTCTACGACCAGTCGGACGTCGATGCCCGGGCCCTCGCCCTGACCGTCGGCAGCACCGTCCTGATCCTGACGGTCTGGGCGGCGGGGGTGGCGACGGTGCTGCCGATCACGCTCAGCAAGCTGAGGATCGACCCGGCGGTGGTCTCGGCCCCGTTCATCACCTCGATCATCGACGCCACCGGCGTGGTGATCTATTTCACGATCGCCCGGGCGTTGTTGTTCTGATACGGAATCCGGAAGAGCACTCAACCAGTCGATGCGACCGCCAGCGGTCGCCGACCCTCGAGCAGGTCCTCGATCCGGATCGGCAGGATCCGGAGACGCTGGCCGGTCGCGTGGTCGATGGCGTTGGCGAGGGCGAGCGCGAACCCGGCCATGACCACCTCGCCGAAGGACTTGACGCCATCCCGGTTGATCAGGGGGTCCGGCTCGTCGATGACGTCGACATCGATCTCCCCGATGCCGGCGTTGACCACGGTGACGTACTCGGCCAGGTCGGCGTTCGGGAACCCGCCGT
>JACCVE010000218.1 GCA_013698285.1 Chloroflexia bacterium
GACCCGAACGGACAGGCCGACCAGGCGCCGACCGCGCCCGGCGGCTCGCTCCCTCCCGCCGATACGGCACCGGCCGACCCAACCGGCTCGCCCGTCCCGGAACACGGCCGGGTCGGGTATGGCCGCCGGGCGGCCCGGACCCCGGTCCTGCTCGGGGTGCTGGTCGTCCTTGCCCTGCTGGCGATCGCCATCTACGACGGACGCCGTGACGACGAGCCCGTCCCGGTCCCGGGTCTCCTCCCGGTCGCCACGCCCGCGCCGGGGCTGACCCTGACCACCCTCGATGGGGAGACCATCCGCCTCGCCGACCTGCGGGGCCGGGTCGTGATCCTCAACCTGTGGGCCTCGTGGTGCGCACCCTGTCGCCGGGAGGCCCCGGTGCTGGACCAGATTGCCCGGGAGGGCGTCGTCGATGGGCGGCCGGTGACGGTGATCGGGATCGACCAGAAGATCGACGACCCTGAGGACGCCCGCGCCTTCGTCGCCGAATTGGGGCTGACCTACCCGATCGTGATCGACGAGGGCGGGCCCGAGGGCCCGTTCGGCCCGGCCCAGCTCGCCCTGGGGCTGCCCGATCGCTATCCCGCCACGGTCTTCGTCACCGAGGCCGGAGCGGTCGCCGCCGTCCACACCGGCGAACTCACGATGGAGATGCTGCGGGCCTACCTGGCAGCGGTTCCGGTGGCCTGATACGGAGCCCGGGTGCGATGACGCGCCACCGTGGGCCGGGAGGACACGAGGTCCTCCCTTACGATGACGATCGAACGTTGGCGATTCATCCGGCGTACCGATTCATCGGGTATGCGGTGTTGCCGCCCGGGGTCGCAGGGTGCATTCCCCGAGACGAGTGAGCCCAGCACTATGCGCCGTCAAGACCCAGCCGCCGGTATTGGTCCTCTGGGGCACCCAGTTGGCGAAGAGCGGTCACCAGGAGATCGCGCATGGTGGACGTGACGTCCGGTTGTTCAGTAGCGAGGTCGTGGGTCTGGCCGGGATCGCTTTGGACGTCGAAGAGCATCGGGCTATCGTGGCGCGACTGCGATGTCGAGGCGTAGCGCCAGACCGGCGTGTCGGTGTAGGGCAAGAACCGGCCGGCTTCGGCGTTCACCTGGGGCTCCACCGGGCGGAACCAGTCCCACGGGTCCATCATGATCATCATGGTCGAGTGCGCATTGGCCGGTGCACCCGCCTTACAGGGGTGGAAATAGGTGTATCGGCCGTCGGTGACGTTGATGGACGATCCCCAGTAGCCGTACACGGCCCAATCCCGGTGGTGCTCGCGCTCGCCTCGCAGGATGGGCATCAGGCTCTGGCTATGCACATTCGACGGGATCGGCGCGTCCAGCGCGTCCAGCGCCGTCGCATAGATGTCGACGGCGGACGTCAGGGCCACGGTTCGCCCACCGGGACGGGGGTTGTCCGGATGCCAGATCAGCAGTGGGGTCTGCGCCAGCACGTTATAGAACGGGGCGGTGGGCTTGCCCATCCAGCCATGCTCGCCCAGGTAGTGCCCGTGGTCGGTGGTGACGACGACCATGGTGTCCTGCCAGAGATCGAGGCGGTCCAGGGTGTCCAGCACCTCACCAAACCACCGGTCCACCATCGTGACCTTGCCCGCGAACTGAGACCGGACGAAGGCGACCTGGCGCGGCGTCAGTTGGCTCCTGCCCTCATCGACCCGGCCATAGACGGGCCAGACGACCAACTCCGGATCACGCGGGTCCTCGTCCGTGTACATCGATGCGTACGGTTCGGGACAGTGAAAGGGCTCGTGGACATCGAAGCTGTCGACGGCTAGGAACCATTTGGAATGGTCCTGGTTGTTCTGGAGCCAGTCGGCGGCCCGCGAGAAGACCTTGGCGGGGAAGAAGTCGCGCTCGTCCTCGATGTCGAAGGACGCGACGTTGCGCGCGTAGGCGGCGCGGCTCATGTAGGCGGTCACGTCCTCGGCATCGTTGGCCTTGAGTTGCCGGAGCAGGTCCGGGTCGGGCTGGCGGGGCGCGGTCCGCCACGCATCGGACTCGTGTCCGCGGATGAACTCGAAGCCGTTGTAATCCTCGTAGTACCCGTGGCTGCCATGCTGGAAATAGTGGTAGTGGTCAGTCACGAGTTGCGTCACCGCCCCGGCCCCGCGGGCGGCGCGGGCGAGTGGCATATCGAAGGGCTCGATCGGCCCCCACGGGCGCCAGAGGAACTCCTGGATGCCCGCGAAGAACTCGCGGCGCGCGGGCATGCACGGCAGGCTGCCCGCGTAATGGGTATCGAACACCAATGCCCGCTCGGCGAAGCGGTCGAGATTCGGCGTTTGCACGGCGATCTCGATCGGTTGCCCGTAGACGTTCAAGAAGTTCCGGCTCAGGCTGTCGATCGAGATGAAGATCACGTTCATGGCGAATGTCTCCCGTCCATCGTCGTCGCGACCGATGCGCCGCCCCTCGTGCCACCGCGCGTCTGGCTATCCCTTGACACTGCCGAGGCTCAACCCCCGGACGATCTGTTTCTGGGCGATCAGCGCCACCACGACGACGGGCGCCATGATCATCGTGCCGGTCGCGGTAAACGGTCCCCAGCGGCTCTCCGAGGCGCCGAGGAAGCCGAAGATCGCGACCGTCACCGTCTGGGTGTCTGGGCCGGTGAGGACGACCGCGTAGAGGAACTCGTTCCAAGCGTTGATGAAGGCGAAGATCGCGGTCACGGCGATACCGCCGCGCACCTGGGGCACGACGATCCGCAGGAACGCCGCGAACCGGGAGGCCCCGTCCACGGCGGCCGCCTCTTCCAACTCCTTCGGCACGTCCAGGAAGTAGGTGATCATGATCCAGATACTGAACGGCAACGTGAAGGAGAGGTAGATGACGATCAGCCCCACGTACGTGTCGAGCAGCCGGAGGCGGTTGAGGGCGAAGAAGTACGGGACCAGCAGCCCGATCGGCGGCGCCATCTGCATGAACAGGGTGTAGAACGACAGGTGGGTCTTGAAGCGGAAGCGCAGCCGGGCGAACGCGTAGGCCGCGGGGACCGCGACCACGATGGCGAACACCGTGCTGGCGACCGTGATGATCAGGCTGTTCCGGATGCTGTCGATGATCCCCCGCGTGTTCAGCGCCGCCTCGTAGTGGTCGAGGGTCGGGACGAAGGCCAGGGTCGGCGGGTTGGTGAAGATGTCCGTCCGCGGCTTGATCGACGTCAGCACCACCCACAGCACGGGGAAGGCCCAGATGAGGATCGCCCCGAGCAGCAAGGTGTACGTCAGGGCATTGCCCGCCCTTTGCCGGTTCGTCCGCGTTGGCGTCATCACTGGTCAGATCTTCCCATCAGTCTCGTGCTTGGAGGCGAAAGAGCAACGCGCTGATGACCGCGGTGACGACCAACAGCACCGTCGCGACCGCGGCGCCATAGCCCAGCGTGAGGCTGGTGAATGACACCCGGTAGGCGTAGAGGTTCAGGATCTCGGTCGCCGTGCCGGGCCCGCCGCCGGTCGCCGAGAAGATCGCGTCGAACGCGCGCAGCGCGATCATGGTCCGCATGATCACGATGACGATGATGGTGGGCCAGAGCAGGGGCAGGGTGAGATCACGGAATCGTTGCCAGGCGCCCGCGCCGTCGATCATCGCCGCCTCGAATGGTTCCTGGGGCAGCGCGTGGAGCGTGGCGGTGAAGACGAGGAAGGCAAAAGGCGTCCATTGCCAGGTGTGGATGGCGATGACGGAGATCAACGCCCATCGGGCGTCGGTCAGCCAAGGCTGCGACTCAAACCCGATGGCCTGCACGGCGAAGTCGATGATGCCGTAGTCGGGCGTCAGGATCAGCGTCCGCCAGGCCAGCCCGACGACCACCGGCGCCAGGATCATCGGCAGGAGGATGGCCACCCGCAGGGCGCCCTGGCCGCGCACCGGCCGGAGCAGCGCCTGCGCCAATGCCAGCCCGATGACCAGTTGGAGCGTCACGCTCGAGACCGTGTAGACGAGCATGACCCAGAGCGCGTGCCAGAACCGGTCGTCCGTGGCCATCCGGACGAAGTTGTCCAGGCCGATGAACGCGTTCGGGCGGGTGCTGGCCAGGTCGATGCGCGTGAAGCTCATGATGACCAGCGCGGCCAGCGGCACGGTGCCGACGAGCAGCAGCACGAGGAGGCTCGGCGAGATCATCAGCCAGGCAAACCGGCTCTCCTGGGTTTGTAGCCTGTTGCGGCCAGGGGTGCCT
>JACCVE010000257.1 GCA_013698285.1 Chloroflexia bacterium
CGCGCGGCCGGACGCGTCGTCTCGGTCTCGCCGCGCCGGGCCAATCTGGCCGGTTCGCCACGGACGGCCCCGCCCGCCATCTCCCGGGGTGCCCCCCCGGCCCACGGCTGCCGCATCACCGTCGCCGCGGCCACCACCCCGGCGTGGGACAGCACCAGCAATCCCCAGGGCACGATCACCCACGGGTTCGGGAACCCCAATCCCGTCGGGTCCGCGATCAGCGAGCGGACGAACACGCCGAACGTGACCAAGAGGTACACGCTGGCATGCAGCGTCAGTACCCCGCCCCCCAAGATCGCGCGTTCGACCTTGGCGAGGACGACCGTCGCGTCGAGCTCGCCTCGTGCCATGGGTCATCCCCCTCGATCTCGACCGATCCCGACCCGGTCGTCATGTCCCGGTCGTCACCACCCTCGGGTCCCGCCCCGGGCCAGACGATCCGGGATCGGGTGCGCCCAGCATCCCCGTGATCTTCTCCAGGTGCACCCGGTCGTTCTGGAGCAACTGCTCGATCCGGTGGGTGATCGATTTACCACCCTCGATCGTCTGCGTCCACTCGTCGGCCGCCAGGCCCCGCAGCATCGCCAGGGTCGACTCCCGGGCGGTGCCGAACTGGGACAGCAGGACGTTGGTCGAGTCCTCCTCGCCGTGCTCCGTGCCGACGACCGGCGCCTCGTCCTGGAGGAACTCGGGCATCGGCACGCCGGTGATCCGCTCCTTCAGGGCCTGGGAGAAGCGCAGCTCGCTGTCTCGCAGCCGCCGGACCGTGTCCCGCACGCTGCCATCCCGACCACTGGCCAAGGCGAGGCGATCCTCCGGCATCGGCCGGACCTGCATGTTGAGCACCCGATAGGTGGCGATCAGCCCCTCGATCAGCGACTGCTCCGACGTGGTCTGCTCCAACATCGCGTCTCTCCTCAACGAGTCCCGGTCGCGTGGGACCAGAGCCTGGTCACCCGGGACCGTGACATGGCGGCGCGAGACATCTCGCGGTGGGCGATGGGGGATAGGCCCCGGCGCTCGATCGGTCGGGCGCCCCCGTTCCGGCCAGATTGTAGCAGTCGCCCCGGGCGCCCAACGTGACCGGACCGGTCGATCGCCGCATGATCATCGCCCACCCGGCGATCGACCGGTCCGACGACGCTCCCGCTCCGCGTCACGGCACGGACTCTCGGCCGACGACAACACCGTGTATACCTGGATAGAATAGCGCGTCACCACGGGTCCCACGCCATAGCACGTCGTTTGAGCGTGGAGGGATGACGATGGCCGAGATAGTGACCAAGCAGGACCAGTGGCAGAAGCTCTACGGGTACATCCTCGGGAACCAGGCCGCATGGGTCGCCGATGTCGGCCTGAAGGCCGGGCTCTTCGCCGCCATCGCGAGTGCCGGCCCGAACGGCATCGGAGAGGACGCCCTAGCCTCCGCCCTGGGCTACGACGCCCGGTATACGCGGGTCTGGTGCCGGGCGGCCTATGCCTTCGAACTGCTCGACTGGGACGAGGCCACCGGCTACCGGCTCGCCCCCCACATGGACACGCTGTTGCTCGATCCGGCCGATCCGCGGTTCTGCGGCGGTCGCATCCAATTCTTCACCGCCCTCCACGAAGATTTCCGGGCCTTCCCGGACTCATTGCGGACGGGCCGGGTCTGGCCCCGGAGCGAACATGATCCGTGGCTCCTCGAAGCCCTGAAGAACCTGACCAAGCCCGACGCCGTCATGCTGACGGATCACGTCCTGCCCCAATCTCCCGCTCTCGTCGCGCGGCTGGAGGCGGGGGGCACGATCCTGGAGATCGGCCCCGGCGGTGGGTATGCGTTGGTCCACCTCGCCCACCGATTCCCGAACGCCCGCGTCGTCGGCCTGGAATCCGACGCCCCGAGCATCGGCCTGGCCCGGCGCACCGTGGCGGACGCCGGCCTCGCCGGCCGGGTCGAGATCCGGCACGGGGACGCCAACGAGCTCGTCGAGGAGGAAACCTACGACCTGGTCGTCATGAACATCGTCCTGCACGAGACGGGCGGACCGGCCGAGTATCACAATGTGCTGCGGCGGACCCATCGCGCGCTCGAGCCGGGCGGCTCGGTCCTGGTCTCGGAACTGCCGTATCCCGACTCCCCGACCGCGTATCGGGGCAACCCCGTCTACCAGATGCTGGCCGGTGTGCAGATCCACGAGGCCCAGGTCGGCTGCGGCGCGATCACCCAAGGCGAGCTGCGGCGGCTCTTGGACGGGGCGGGCTTCGTGAACACGCGGGTCATCGACCAGCCGATCCCGGCCCGGTTCGTGATGATGGGCGAGAAATGAATCCTGCCCCCGATCGCGCCTGATCGCCCCTCCTGATGGGCGATCGGCCGAATGGGCCGGCCCCCAATCCCGTCCGGGCCGCGGCCATCGCCGCGGCCGCCGCCCGATCGCGTCCGGGACGTGTTTGCCCGTTCCCCGGATGCTAGACTGGCCACGTCTGACGGGCGGGCCCCGGCCCGGCCATCGCGCCCCATTGACCGGGCGAGTGGGTCGGCGACCGGATCGTCGGACGGTTGCACAGGCGAGAGGGACGAGGCGAGCATGGGTTTGGGCATCAGTCGTGACCGCGTCGCCCCCCGCACCCCGCTGCGGTGCCCGGTCTGCGCCGGGGATCTGGACGGGGTGATGATCCGCGACCTCGGCGGCGTCACCGCCAACCTGGTCTGGGAGATGCACGCTGGCCGCTGCCCGGAGCACGGCTGGTTCCAGGCCGAGGTCATCTCCCGCCCCCCCCGCGAGATCTTCCCGGTGGATCGCCCGTTCGGTGCCACCCGCCGCCTGGTCATTGACGGCCAGGAGGTCTTCGCCTTCCCGACCGTCTGGAACAACCTGCCCCTGGCCGAGAAGCGCAAGCGATCCCCCGACCCCCTCGACGCCGCCTACTGGCGAGCCGAACCCCCCACCGGCGTCGCCATGGGCAACGGAGTCGGAAGACGGTAGTCGGAAGACAGAAGTCGGTAGAACGATGAGCGCGAGAGCGCCAGGGGAAGAGGATCGCCGAGACCCGCCGCCCGTCTTACACCTCACGTCTACCGTCTACCGTCTTCCGTCTTTCGACTCCAGCAAGGCCCCCCATGCGACATCCGGCGCCGACCGATCCCCGGGAGACCAGCGACGCCGCGTCCGGTTCGACCGTGTCCGGCGCGGACCGCCGCCCGGGCCTCACCCCGATGACGTTGTTCCTGGTCCTGCTCCTGGCCTACGTGATGATCCAGGTCCAGCTCGTCCTGGTCATCACCCTGCTGGCGCTCGTCTTCGCCACGGTCATCGAGCGCCCGGTCCAGCTCCTGGAGCGCCGCCACGTCCCGCGCGCCGCCGCGATCCTGACCATCTACGTGGGCCTGGTCGGGGCGGTGGTCCTGCTCATCGTTGGCATCGTGCCGACCATCAGCGATGAAGCCGGGAACCTCCGCGACCAACTCCCCGGCCAGCTCCGGGAGCTGGAGGCGGAGTGGCGCGGCAGCGCCAACCCCGTCCTCAGCGGCACCGGCGCCAACCTGATGGACCAGGCCCAGACCGCCCTCGACCGCCCCCCCGAACCGCCGCAGGACGCCGCGGTGGGCATCCTGACCGGGATCGTCGGGGGCATCGTCGGCGCCCTGGCCATGCTCGCCATCGCATTCTATTACCTGATGGAGAAACCCCTCCTCAAGCGCCTGATCCTCGACGAGATGTCCCCCCCGACCCGGACCCGGGCGGCCAGGGTCTGGGACGATGTCGAGGACAAGGTCGGCGGCTGGGTTCGGGGCCAATTGACCCTCTGCTTGATCATCGGGTTCTTGGCCACCGTCGGCTACGGGATTCTCGATGTCCGGTTCTGGCCCCTGCTCGGCCTGATCGCCGGGGTCACCGAGATCATCCCGATCATCGGCCCCTGGCTCGGCGGCATCCCGGCCGTGATCGTCGCCCTGACCGACGGCTGGCAGAAGGCCGCCTTCGTCGTCGGGTTCATCGTCATCCTCCAATTGCTGGAGAACACCGTCCTGGTCCCCCGGGTGATGCGGGGCGCGGTCGGCCTGACCCCGCTCACCGTCTTCGTCGCCGTGCTGGCCGGGACCACCTTCATCGGCCCAGCCGGGGCGATCCTGGCGATCCCGATCGCGGCCCTGATCCAGGTCGTCGTGACCGATTACCTCGACGCCCGCCGCCTGGCCCGCCACGCCCCGGGCGAGACCGCCGCCGGCTGGCGCTGGATGCGCAATGCCCTGACGCCTTCGCGCGCCGCCGAGCATGGCCTCGCCGGGGCGAACGCGGGCGGCGCCAGG
>JACCVE010000272.1 GCA_013698285.1 Chloroflexia bacterium
GGCCAGGCCCGGGCCGCGTGCGACGCCCGGGATGCCCGGGACCGCGCCGCTCGGAATAACCAGGGACGATTCGTCCGGGACGGTCGGGGCCGAACCGTTCGGGTTGTCCGGGACCGATCTGCCCGGGACCGATCTGCCCGGGACGGGTGGTCGGTCCCGGTGGGGTGGCCGGGTGGAGTCGTGGCGGGCGGCGCCGGTGGCCGTGGCGGCGGCCCTGCTGGTGCTGTTCTTGGCCGTCCCGCTCGTGGCCCTGGTCTGGCGGGCGGCCGGGGCATCGAGCGATGCGGGGTCGTCGGCGCTCTCGGCGGCCGGACAGGCCCTGGTGCTCAGCCTGGCGACGACCGGGGCCTCGCTCGCGATCATCTTGGCGCTGGGGACGCCGTTGGCCTACGCCCTGGCCCGGTGGCCCTTTCCCGGCCGGGGGGTGGTCGACACGCTGGTCGACCTGCCGGTGGTGCTGCCGCCGGCCGTGGCCGGGATCGCCCTGCTGATGGCCTTCGGCAGGCGGGGCCTGCTCGGGGAACCGCTGGCCGCGGTGGGGATCACGCTGCCGTTCACCACGGCGGCGGTGGTGATCGCGCAGGTCTTCGTCGCGGTGCCGTTCTATGTCCGGGCGGCGAAGGGCGGCTTCGCCCGGGTCGAGCGGGACCTGGAAGAAGCCGCTGCCGACCTCGGCGCGACCCCGGCGCGGGTGTTCTGGGCGATCACGTTACCCCTGGCCATGCCGAGCCTGGCGGCGGGGGCGGTGCTGGCCTGGGCCCGGGCGCTCGGCGAGTTCGGGGCGACGATCCTGTTCGCGGGCAACCTGGCGGGCACGACCCGGACGATGCCGCTGGCGATCTACGGCCAGTACAGCGGTGGCGACCTCGACGTGGCCCTGATCCTCAGCCTGGTCCTGCTCGGCTTGTCGGTCGTGGTCCTGCTGGTCGCCCGGTGGCTCGGCGGGCGGAAGGAGACCTGGTGGTCGGGCTGATAGCCGGGATGAATAGGTCCTGGCCGGGACCCCGCTTTGGGCCTGGTCGGAGGCCCTGACGCCGCACGTCCCCATCACGCCGTGAGGGGGGCATTATCGGAATTACGTCAAACGACGTAATGACAACGGGCGCCGGTTTCCGTACGCTCGATGTAGGGGATATCGTGGTCACGATCGCGTGGCGGCCCCCGGTGTGTCGATCATGGGGGACGATTGGTCGCCCCGCGTCGGAACGGAGGAGCAACGATGAAGCTGTCGCGTCGGGCGTTGGGGATGGGGATGTTGGCCGCGACGCTGCTCGGGGCACCGGCGGGCGTGTTGGGCCAGGAGTCGACACCGGAAGCCTCCGGATCGCTCCTGGCCGGGATGGGTTACCCCGAGCTTCGCATCCAGGTGAATGACGAGGGCTTTGAGCTGCCGGAGCAAATCGAGGCTGGCCGGACCCTGATCGTCTTCGAGAACGTCGGTCAGGAGTCCCGCCACTCCCTGCTGCTGGCCTTGCCCGAGGAGGTCGATCGCGAGCGGGCGCTGGCCGACCTCGGTCCCGAGGCCCAGGAGCCGCCCGCGTGGTTCCTCGATGCCACGTTCCCCGGTTTCCCCGGCGAGACGCTGCCAGGTGAGACATCGGTCGCCATCGTTGACCTCGCGGCCGGGACGCACCTCGTCATCGACAATTTCACCGCGGTGTTGGAGGTGGTTGGCACGGACGCGACGCCCGAGGCGAGCCAGGACCCAGCCGCCGGCGCGACGGTGGGGCTCTACGAGTACGGGTTCGAGATCTCCGCGTCGATCACTCCCGGGCGGCAGGTCTGGGAAGTGACCAACGACGGCCAGGAACCGCACGAACTGCTCCTGGCGAAAGCGTCGGGGCCCGTGACGGCCGATCAGGTCGTCGAATTGCTCATGAACGAAGGTGAGGACGATGGCGCGACGCCGGTCGATGGTGGTCCCCCAGCGGTGGACATCGAACCGGTCGGCGGCGTCGGGTGGCTCTCATCCGGATTGACGGCCTGGACCGAGGTGGACCTGTCACCGGGGACCTACATTGCCCTGTGCTTCGTGTTCGATCCCGAGACCGGCATGCCGCACGTGGCGATGGGCATGGTCGACGTGTTTACCGTCGGCGATGCGGGAACGCCGGCGGCCTAGCGAGAACGATCGGGCAATAGTGCCGCCATCAGCCTCTGGTCCCGGCACGGTTCCCGGGTCGTGAACTGGACCTAGCGGTTCGCCCCGTCCGGGCTGCCGCCCTCGTCGTCCCCGGCGAGGAGGGCCGGGTCGTCGTTGCGAACGTCGTTGACGCGCGTACTCGCGGCATGCTCGCGCATCTGGTCGGCCGGGTACGGCTCGTAGCACGCTTCGAGCAGGGCCGGTTCATCGACGTCTGGGTCGAGCCAGAGGTCTTCCAGGTCCGGGCGCAGGATGACCGGCATCCGGTCGTGGTAGGGCGAGACCACGTCGTTGGGGCGAGTGGTGAGCAGGGTGAAGGCGGCGTCGGCGTCGTCCCCCTTGCCGGGGTCATAGAGGCCGGCGAAGGCGAACAGGTCGCCGT
The DNA here is from genome assembly GCA_013698285.1 of Chloroflexia bacterium. GTDB lineage: Bacteria > Chloroflexota > Chloroflexia > Thermomicrobiales > UBA6265 > JACCVE01. The sequence goes on from JACCVE010000272.1 coordinate 2,526, forward strand.
CGTCGAGCATGAATCGGTGAGGCACCTTCCGACCGCCCTCGGTGGCCCACTCGTAGAAGCCGGTGGCGGGCACCAGGCAGCGATGCGCTCGCAGCAGCCGCCGGAAGGTGGGTTTCTCGGCGACGGTCTCGGCCCGGGCGTTGAACAGGGCCGGGGCGCCCTTGCCGTCCGGCCGGCGCCAGGCCGGGGTCAGGCCCCAGCGGAGCGGTTCCACCGCCCGCGAGCCATCACCGCCGGAGAAGATCACCGGCAGGCGCTGGGTCGGGGCGGCATTGAAGGTCGGCCGCTGGAAGCCGATGATCGGCGGGACCTTGAACCGCTCCGAAATGTCCTCGATGTCTTCTAAGACGTACCGGCCGCACATCACCAACCTCCTCAGCCCATCGTCGCGGTGGCGCCGTGCGCCCGACCGCGTGCTCTCCGGACCATTCCCGGGCCACGGTCCACGTAGCGTACATCTCGCGAGCGTCGCCCGACACGGGGAATCACCAGCACACGCGCGTGCCGGGACAAGACCATCCGTGAGGGTGGAGTCGGACCAATGACCAGGATGCCGCGTTTCGTCACGGTCAGGCGGGGGGCCGGATACGCGGGCCCGATGCAGCAATGTTGAGTGGCGCAGGATCCTGGGCGGTCATCGGTGCCCGGGCGGCGCCAGTATTGGTGACGATGACGCCGGTGAGGATGGTGGCGCCGCCGAGGAGGAGGTAGAGGGTCGGTTCCTCGCCGAGGACGAGCCAGGCCGAGAGGAGTCCGAAGACGGGGACGAGGTAGATGTAGACCGCCGTCTGGCTGGGGCTGAGGACGCGGAGGCCGCGGTACCAGAGGATGTAGGCCAGGACGAAGGAGAGCAGGGTGGCGAAGGTGGCGGCGGCCCAACCCCGGGCGGGGAGGTCGGCCACCCGGGCCAGGGTGCCGGGTCGGAAGAACGGGATCGCCAGGAAAGCGAGGGCGCCGATCACGGTCGAGTAGGCCGCGACGTGGACGGGAGGGTGGCGCCGGAGGAGCGGCTTGCTGAGGACGGTGTAGATCGCCCAGGAGAACGGGGCGATGGCCAGGATCAGGACGCCGCGGACGTGGCTGGCGCCGAACCCGGCGTCTCCGGCGGCGCCCCAGCGCAGCACGATCACCAGGCCGACGAAGGCGAGACCAATCCCGGCCAGCTTGCGGCGGGTCAGGGGCTCGCCCAGCACCAGGCGCGAGATGATCGCGGTGTGGACGGGGTTGCTGGTCACGATCAGGCTGGCCAGGGCGGCCGAGAGGAGCGATTGGCCGAAGACGATCGCCAGATTCAGGATCGTGACCCCGATCAGGCCGATCGCGACCAGCCGGACCCAGTCGGCACGTGGCATTCTCAGTCCGGGGTGGCCGGTCAGGAAGAGGACCAGGATGAAGAACCCGGCCGCGCCCGCCCCCCGGACGAAGACGACATCGAGCGGGTCCAGGTCGCGCAGCATGGTCTTGATGGCGACGAAGTTGCCGCCCCAGAGCATGGCCACTAATAGGAGTGAGAGGTGGGTCGCCCGGCGACTGGCGGACGGGGCAGCGTCCCCGACCTCGGTTCCCGGCCCCGGCGGGTCTGGATCGAGGCCGGACGGGACATCGGGGGCGTGTCGCCGGACGGCGTTCATGTGGGGGTCCCGTGGTTCATCCTGGCGACCGGCCAGGGCCGCGACCGCGAGGTCCACGGCCCGAATGTGCGCGATGACCGGGCACGGGTCATCGGCTTGGTGGAGCGACCATCGCTCGCGATACCGATGGCCAGCCCCTGATTCTCCCACAGGCCAACGCGGATCGTGTCGGTGCTGACGAGGACTCGACCACGAACCCACCGGTGGCATTGGCATCGGGGCCTTGCCATGCCTTCCGGCGACCTCTCCTCTCTCGATTGCCTGGACCGAGACGTCGATGAAGGGGGAGGCATCAGCCCCTTGCCTATAATCCCGCCACGGTTCGTGCAGGGACCGCCCGGCGTCCCGGCCATGGAGAGCGTGGGGGTGATAGCGTGAAGCGCGTGTTGCTGACGGGGATGTCGGGAACCGGCAAATCCACGGTGATCGAGGCGCTGGCCGCGCGCGGTTACCGGGCCGTCGATACGGACTATGGTGGGCTGTCGGAGGTCGTCGAGGTCCCCGAGGACGAGCCGACCGGCCTGGATCCCGGTCAGGACTGGGTCTGGCGAGAAGACCGCATCCAACGCCTCCTCTCGATGGACGACGTGGACGTGCTGTTCCTCGCCGGGTGCGCTCCGAACCAGGGAACGTTCTATCCCCAGTTCGACCATGTCGTCCTCTTGACGGCGCCCGCCGAGGTGATCGTCGAGCGCCTGGCCAGCCGAACGAACAATTCGTATGGGAAACGTCCCGAGGAGGTCGAACGCACGCTGCTCATGCGGCAGACCATCGAGCCCCTGTTGCGGGCCTCCGCCGGGCACGAAATCGATACCGGCGTCCCGCTCGACCAGGTGGTGGAGACGGTGCTGCGGGACGTCGGCGAATCTGGCTGAGTGCCCCGGGCGCGTAGACCGTTCAGGACATGCCGGGCCGCACGCCGGATGCCTCCATGTGCACCCTGGCGAAGTGCTCGACGGTCGGGAACGGGTCATAGAAGTGGTGCAGCAGGGCCTTCCATTCCTGATACCCGGGGGAACCACGGAAACCGACGGTGTGGTCTTCGAGGCGTTCCCAGCGGACCAGCAGCAGGTAGCGGCCCGGGATCTCCAGGCAGCGTTGCAGCTCGTGGCCCAGGTACCCGGGTGAGGCCGCGATCACCGCGGATGCCTGGCGAAAGGCGGCCTCGAAGTCGTTGCCCCGCGCCGGGGCGACCGTGAGGTAGGCGGCTTCGAGGATCATCGGCCCATTCCCCCGCGTCTCCCCCGCCCTACCCTCTCGAACCGGGACCGTGCCCGCACCGTCGCGGATCGTTCAGATTGGCGGTGAATCGTCCGGCATGAGTCCTGGTTGACCTTGAGTCCGAGTCGATTCGGACGCCGGGTGTTCGGTTTCAGACCCGGTTGAGGTGCGTGTCCTTGAACGATCCCGGATATTTCAGTCCGTATCCGATCAGGCGGTCAAAGGTGATGTGCGCGGACCAGATCAGGGCGATCGCGACGACGCGGGTATCGTCGCCCATCAGGCCGACCGTGGCGAGCAGGATCGGGATGCCGAGCGTGTGGGCCAGGTTGTAGGCCGTCGTGCCGACCCTGTTTCCGGCGACATACCCCAGCGCGGCGACATCGGGCGCGAGGAAGAGGGCCGCGAACAGGAGCCATCCCTCGCCATACCACCCGTAGAGCGCGACCGAGAGGATGAGCCCGGCGGCGGCCTCGCCGCGGAGCAGGGCGGCGGGATCGGTGCGGACCATCGGCGCGTCCTCCTCGCGGCTGATGACGGGTGATCGACCGGAGGTCGCGTCGCGGCGGCCAATGGGGAGTGGTCATGGTCATGGAGATGGCAAGATCGTGCTGGCTCTGGGGGAACATACGACGACCGCGCGCCCAGATCCCGCACCGAGAGTGTCGCGAGCAGGATAGAGTATCGCCGGGCGGCCCGGGGCCGGGTCAATCTCGCCGGCAGTGCCCGCCCGTCCGTCATCGTCCGGGGAGTGGGAATGATGCGACCGGGCCACCGCGCCGGACGGGATCGATGACGATGAGAGGAGCACGGTCGATGGCGCGGACCGAACGGCAACGGGTGCGGGAGATCTATGACCGCCGGGCCGCGTCCTACGACCGGACGGTCGGGTTCGGCGAGCGGCTCGTCATCGGTGGGCTGCGGGCGGCGCTGGCGGCCGAGTTGCGCGGGGACACGCTGGAGATCGCGATCGGCAGCGGGCTGAACCTGCCCGGCTACCCCGGACACGTCAGGCGGGCGGTCGGGGTGGACCTGTCGCGGGGGATGCTGGTCGAGGCCCGGCGGCGGGGCCGGCCGGGGGGTGCGCCGCTGCTGCTGGCCCAGATGGACGCGGGTCACCTGGCGTTCCGGGATGCCAGCTTCGACACGGTGGCGATCAGCCTGGCGCTCTGCACCGTGCCCGACCCGGCCGGGGCGCTGCGGGAAGCGGCACGGGTCTGCCGACCCGGCGGGCGGGTCGTGTTGCTCGAGCATGTCCGCTCGCCGATCTGGCCGGTGGCGCTGGCCCAGCGCGTGCTTTCCCCCCTCCAGGAGCGGATGCTGGGCTGCCACCTAGACCGGGAGACCGACGACCTGGTCCGGTCGCTCGGGTTCCGGGTCGTGAAGGAGCGACGGCGACTCTTCGACATCGTCCAACTGCTGGTGACCGAGCCGGACGGAGTCAGGAGACGGGAGACGGGAGACGGGAGACGGGAGACGGGAGACGGGAGACGGGAGACGGGAGACAGGTGTGTGGGGGTGGCGATCGCCTAAAATGGCCGGGGAATCAGCGCCGCGCGAGATGATGGCGAGCCAGGGGCGGGGCATGCGGTCTCGGCCCATTTTCAGGGCTCGCCGGGTGGCCGAGGGGCGACAGACGCTATCCGGATGATGGGAGAACAGGTCATGGGAGATCGCACCGACATGAAGGCCGAGCCGGATCGCAACCCACGAGACCGGCGAGGCAGTGCCCACGCCATCGGGGAGAACGACCCGCCGGTCTCGCCGCGGACCCCGGGTGGCAGTCGCTCGCCCCAGCTCCCCGGCGCGACGCCGGACCGATCGACGATCCCGGGGCACGGGTCCCTGCCCCTCGGCCGGCCGGGGGAAGTCCGCCGCCCGCTGAGCCAGTACGGCTCCGCGCAGGAGATCATGGAGGTCTATGCCCCCGCTCCCGGGGAGGCGATGGACCCGTCGCGCTTCGAGCAGGCGACGGCCTCGTATGAGGAGATGCGGAAGGCCTACCCGGCCCAGATGACGCCGAACCGGCCCCGGCCCGGCTTCGCCCTGACGACCGGGGACCGGATCGCCAGCGAGACCCAGGAGATCGGCGGGCCGACCCCGGCCGCGCTGGCCGCCCAGGCGGGGGGAGACCAGGCGA
>JACCVE010000308.1 GCA_013698285.1 Chloroflexia bacterium
AGGTCGAGCGTGAGCGCCACGCCGGGCTCGACCCAGCCAGTCTCCGCCCGCCACGTCGTCGCGGGGTCGCGGTCGAGGGCGGTCGTCGCCGGATTGGCGTTCGCTGACCCGGTGACCCCGGCGATCGGGAAGGGCGTCGCGGTGGCCGGCGTCGCCGTGGCGACCGGCGCCGGGTCGATGGCGACCGTCGGCAGATCAGTGACGACCGGCGTCGCGTCGGTGACGACGGGTGTTGCGGTCGGGGCTGGCGCGACATCGGTCGAGGCCAGCCGGCCCTCGGTCGGGACGGCCGGCTCTCCCGGTCCCCGGGCGGTCGGAGCGGTGGAGATGTCCGGGGCGGCGGTCAGGAAGAGGACGCTCACGAACCCCGGCTGGCCGGCACAGGTGACGGGCTGCCACCCGTCGCCCGGGACGCCGGCCGGTTCGAGGATCGTCCCCTCGGCCAGGGTCACGATCACGGCGGCCTCGACGGTGGGACCAACGCGGCAGTTGGCACCGGCGCCGCCGGTGTTGGCGACGGTGACCGGATCGCTCGTCGCCCGACCGTCACCATTGACCGTGGCGGTGACCGCTGGGGACGTCGTGGTGGTCGCGGTGACCGGCACCGTGGCTCTCCCCGGTGCGCTCCGCCGGGTCGGCGGGGGAACGGCGGCGTCGCTGACGGCGGTGGAGTCCGCCGCGGTCATCCGCGTCGTCGTGCTCCCGGCCCCCGGGTAGACCTCGACCTCGGAGACGTAGCCGAGGCGGGTGTCCCGATTCGGATTGGCAAACAGGAACCGGACGTAGCGGGCCGAGGCGGTGAACGAGGCCGATTGCCAGGTACCGGCCGCGGCATTCCCCCCGGTGGCCCGGGTCGTCCAGGTCAGGTTGTCCGACGAGGTCTGGATCGTGAACCGGTCGGCGTATCCGGTGGCTGAGAATCTCCAACGCACGGACCCGAGTGCCTTGGTTCCCCCGAGGTCCTGGGTGAACCAGGCGGAGCTCGGCGCGGTGGTCAGGGTCGTGTACCAGGCGGTCGCGGTGTTCCGGTCGTAGGTCGCCGTGGCGAGCGTCGAGCCAGAGGACTGATAGGAGCGGACGACCGATAGCTTGGTGGCCACCTGGGTCGCGGTCGCTTTCGGGGTCGCCGTCGCGCTCGTCGTGGCGGTGGCCGCCTTGGTTGCCGTCGCGGTAGCCGCCTTGGTCGTGGCGGTCGCCGACGTGGTCGCGAAGGTCGTCGCGGTGGCCGCCTTGGTCATGGTCGGAGTGGCGTTCGCTGGCGTGACCGTGGCGGTCGCCGTCGCATTGGGGGTAACGGTCTTGGTGGCGGTCGCCGTCGCGGTCGGGGTGGCGACTGCCACGGACGGTCCGGCCCGCAGGACGCCCTCAGTGAGACCGTCCGGGTCACCGGGCATCGCGACGGTGTCCCGGCCGGCGATGATCGCGCTCCGGAGCGCGGCCGGGCCGATCCGGCCCCGATCGGCGATCAGCAGGCCGACCGCCCCGGCGACGTGGGGGCTAGCCATGCTGGTGCCGGACTTGGTGCCGTAGGCGCCGTCGTTGGTCGTTGAGAGGATCTGGACGCCCGGCGCGGCGATGTCGACCGCCGCGCCCCAGTTACTGAACGACGCGAAGGCGTCGCTGGCCGGCGTGCCATCGCGGTCGTCCAGGGCGGAAACGGTGATCACCTCGGGGAACATCGCCGGGGCGCGGGTGCTAGCGTCGGCGGCGGAGTTTCCCGCCGCCACCACGTAGGTGATCCCCGCGGCCACGCTGGCGCAGATGGCGCCGTGGAAGGGATCCGAGGCACAGTCGCTGGCGGGAACGGCAGTCGCGGTTGAGATGCTCATGTTGGCGACCTCGATCGTCGCCGCGTTCCGCGTCACCCAGTCGGCGGCGCAGATCAGGTTCGAGTAGGCGCCGCTGCCATCGGCATTCAGGACCTTGATCGCCCACAGCCGGGCCCCGGGCGCCACCCCGACCACGCCGATGCCGTTGTCGCGGGCGGCGGCGGTCCCCGCGACGTGCGTACCGTGGCCATTGTCGTCGGCGTAGCTCGGCGTCGCGCGGCCGGTGCAGTCCACGCCGCCGGCGACGTTGAGGTCGGGATGGGCGCTGATGCCGCTGTCGATGATGGCGATGTCGATGTTCATCGCCGAGTCGACCCCGTCGATGGCGGCGGTGGGACTCCAGTCGGCGTCGATCCGGTTGACGCCGGTCGGGAGAGTCTGGGCGGCGGCCGTGACCGGGTAGTCCGGGGTGATCGAGCGGATCGCGGGATCGCGGGCCAGCGCGGTGGCCTGGGCCGGGGTGAGGGTGGCCGAGAAGCCCCGGACCGAGGTCTGGAAGACCCGGCCGACCTGGCCATTGCCCTGGCGAATGGTCCGGTCGGCGACGGTCGCTGGGTCCGTGCCCGGCTCGACCACCACGATGACCCGGCCCGAGGCGATGTCGCGCGGGGTCTGGGCCGATGCCCGACCCGTTGGCAGGAGCCCGGCGATGAGGCTGACGAGCAGGCTCGCGGCCAGGATGTGGCGGACGAGAGGGTGGGCGGGCAGCGAGAGGCGATTCACGGGGGCAACCTTGTGATGGATGAGGCGGAGCGCCGGGTGAGATGCCGGAGGTCCCGACGGCTCGCCGCCCGGTGATCCCTTGACACCGGCGAACATCCCCGGAGGATAGGGATCATTCGCCCAATTGCCTCGCCACTGTACCGGGTCCCCATCGCCGCACGGGAGAGTGAAAGGTCCGCAATGCGATAGCCTGATCGAGTCACGACCCGGCCCGACCTGGGTACTGGCCATGCCGACG
>JACCVE010000315.1 GCA_013698285.1 Chloroflexia bacterium
GACCCGGACCGAGCGGCCGCCACGGGCGTCGCCCGCGTCGATCACCCCGTCGAGCAGATTGAAGAGCCGGGTGATGTGCCGCCTCCCCTCCGTGATCGTCGCTTGGCGCCCGCGCAGCCGGGCCTCCGCCGCCTCGGCGCGCCGCTTCCCGGTCTCGCTCCGGACATTGAGGCGCAGGTAGTCCGCCGCCATCGGCAGGGCCCCGACCATCACGGTCCCCTCGAGGCGCAACGCCGCGTCGATGGCGTCAACGAATGCCCGCTCGTCTAGGCTGAACCCGAATTGCTTGGTCGCCTGGTCCTCCAGGTGATGCGCCTCGTCGACCACCAGCCGGCGGTACTCCGGCAAGACGTGGCTGCCAGCCATGGCGTCGGACAGGACGAGGGCATGGTTGGCGATCACGATGTGGGCACTCTCGGCCTCCCGGCGGGCCCGGAACAGGAAACACTGATTTCGCTGCTGGTAGACGCACCGGGACGCCACGCAGGCGTGTTCCTCGGCGGAGATCGGCCGCCAGTGGCTCTCTTCCTCACCGTCGAGCCGCAGTTCTGCCCGGTCGCCGCTCTCGGTCTGGTTGAGCCAGAGCGTCACCTTCCCTCGCATCCCCGCCTCGGAGGGGTCGAGGGCGGGCTGGGACCGGGTCGCGAACCAGCGCCGTAGGCAGAGATAGTTCGTCCGCCCCTTCAGCAGTGCCGCCTCGAAGCCGGCGAACCGTGGGTCGCTGGCCAGGGCCTGGCGGAGGAGCGGCACGTCTTTCTGGAACAGCTGGTCTTGGAGGGCCAGGGTGTTGGTCGAAACCACCACGGCCTCGCCGTGCTCGACGGCGTGCATGACGGCCGGCAGGAGGTAGGCGAGGCTCTTCCCGGTGCCCGTCCCGGCCTCGACTACGAGGTTCTTGCCCTCGTTGAACGCCGCCGTGACGGCCCGGGCCATCTGGCGCTGCTGGGGCCGGTCCTCGTATCCGGGCACCGCCTCGCTGATCGCGCCGGCGGGCGACAGCGCGGCATCGACCTCGGCCCGCTTCACCGTCCCCTTCGAGTTGGTCGGGCGCAGGGGCTCGGGCCGGTCCCGCGCGGTGAGGAATCGCAGCTCGTGCGGTCCTTGCCGGTCGTTCCCCCCGGGGGTGTCGAAGAGCGGGCCGGCTCCCCCCTGCCCTACCACGGCCGCGAAGACCCCGGCGCTGGGCCAGCCGGCCTGGGCGGCATAGGTCGCGAGTTGGCCGAGGGTCAGCGTGTCGAGGGCCTCGACCCGCTCGATGAGGCCATGGAAGACCGAACCCGTCGTGGTGACATCCTCGGTCGCCCGGTGGGTCGAGGTCCCCGCGACCCCGAGTGCCGCCGCCACCGCGCCCAGCGCGTAGTGAGGCAGGTCGTGCAGCATCACGGTCGCCAGGTGGAAGGTGTCCACCCAGGGATTATCGATCGCTAACCCGGCACCGCGCAGCATCGCCAGGTCCATCTGGACCGAATGGCCGACCACCGTCCTGGTGCCGATGAACCGCTTGACGTCGGTGGAGATCGACGCGAACGCCGGTGCCCCGGCCAGTTCGTCGGGCGAGAGCCCAGTCAACCGGCTGATGTCGAGCGACAGGCGCTGGCGAGGCCGGACGAGGGTCGAGAATCGCTCCAGGACCCGGCCCCGGGATACCAGCGCCATGGCGACCTCGATGATCTCGTGCCGCTTCGGGTCCATCCCCGTCGCTTCGACGTCGAGCACCACGACCGGGTCCAGCGTCAACCGGCCCCGCCGATCACTGGTGACTCCCGGTAGAACCACCGCGCTCACGAACGACATCCCGCGTTCCCGGCGGCGGCGAGGCGCAGGGTGAGCAAGGCGAGTTGGCTCAGGCCGACCGGGATCTGGTCGGTGTCGACCCACTCGTCGGGCCGGTGGACATTACCGCCCGTGGTCAACCCGATGCAGATCGCCGGGATCCCCCGGCTGATCGCGATGTTGGCATCAGTGCTCGACGCATCCAGGATCGCCTCTCTGCCGAATTCGGCCAGCACGCGCCGGGCCGTTCGGATGATGGGAGCCTCGGGATCAACCTGTCCCGCGGGCCGTTCACCGAGCACCCGCGTCTTGACGGTCACGCCCGGCGCATCGGACGTCAGCCGGGTCAACACCTGGCGCGTCAGGTCGTCCAGCGTCCCCGCGTCCAGCGACCGCATGTCGATCAACATCGATGCCCGGGGCGCGATCGTATTGATCGATATGCCCCCGTCGATCATCCCGATGTTGAGGGTCGTCTTCGGCCGGGTGACGATCCGGATCGCGGAGAGCGAGGCGATCAACTCGCCGAGGACATGGATCGCGCTGGACTGACCGTAGTTGCCCCAACTGTGCCCGCCGGGCCCGGTCACCACGACCTCGATCCGCCGGCTGCCGACGGCAGCGTAGGTGACCCGGCCCAGGTTGTGCCCCTCGATCGCCACCATGTTCCGCGCCGAGGCGAACCGATCCATGATCGCCCGGATACCCGCGAGGTTTCCCAACCCCTCCTCCCCGACCGTGGCCGCCAGGACGACCGGCCCGGCCGGAGCGACGCCCAGGCGACCGAAGAGGGCCGGCAAGGTCAACATCGCCGCCACGCCGAGGCTGTTGTCACCGATCCCCGCGCCGTGGAGCCGGGTGGCATCGCGGTGGATGTCCAATTCCGTCCCGGCCGCGAAGACGGTGTCGGTGTGGGCGGCCAGGACGACCGCCGGGGTGATCTCCGTATCTCCGACCGTCGTCCAAACATTGCCGATATCGTCCGGACCATGGACCTCGCGGTCCCCGCCCGCGCCAGCCATGACGCCAGCCACGTACCGGGCACGCTCCCCCTCGTCCCCGGTCGGTGCGGGCACGCGCGCGATCGCCTCCGTCAGGTCCAAGAGTCCGGGCAGCAGACCGTGGGCGGTGTCGAGGACCTCGGCCGGCGCGGGGACGGAAACGGTCGTCACGGTCGAGCTCCGGTCATGAGGGCAAGTCGCCGGCCGGGTATGGCGGGGCGGGGCAGGCGAGGCAACGGGACGATACACCGCGGGCGATCGGGCGATTCAGCGCCGGATGCGACCACGAGGACGGACCTCGACCGGCCCAGTCCGGGGCGGCGGCGGCGAGCCGTGAATCGTGTGGGCGTGGCGTGGGGACGACGCTGGCTGGCGATCGGAAGTATACCCGGGTCCGCCGGAGGGGCGTGCACCCCTACCGGACTACGGGTAGTGCCCGGACGTCGGGTGTCTTGACAGTCTCCCGGGCCGGGGATAGGTTTCGTCTGAAAGAGTATCCGGGTCCGCCGCCCGTCCTCGCCACGCCTTCTCCCCAATCCGCAGCAGGTCGGAGGACCTCATGGCCTATCACCAATTCGATGCGGTCGTCGTCGGCGCCGGAGGCGCGGGGTTGATGGCGGCGATCCAACTTGCGGGCAAGAGCAACACCGCCGTCGTCAGCAAGCTCTATCCTCCCCGCTCCCACACCGGAGCCGCGCAGGGCGGGATCAGCGCCGCGCTCGGCAATGTCGAAGAAGACCACTGGAAGTGGCACATGTTCGACACCGTCAAAGGGGGTGACTACCTCGTCGACCAGGACGCCGCCGCGATCCTGGCCCGCGAGGCGATCGACGCGGTGATCGAACTCGAGCACATGGGCTTGCCGTTCAACCGGACCCCGGACGGCCGGATCGACCAGCGCCGGTTCGGCGGCCACACCCGCAACTACGGCGAGGGCCCCGTCCGCCGGGCCTGCTACGCCGCCGACCGAACCGGCCACATGATCATCCAGACCCTCTACCAACAAGGCATCAAGCACGACCTCAACTTCTTCGACGAGCACCACCTGCTCGATATCTTGTTCGCCGACGACGGTCGCTGCTGCGGCGTGGTGACGATGGAGATCGAGTCGGGCGAGATCCACGTCCTCCACGCCAAGACGGTGCTCATCGCCTCGGGCGGGTTTGGCCGGGTCTTCAAGATCACGTCGAACGCCCTGGCCGGCACCGGGGACGGTGTCGCCATCCCCTACCGGCGCGGCATCCCGCTGATGGACATGGAGTTCTACCAGTTCCACCCGACCGGGCTCTACAAGCTCGGCATCCTGCTCTCCGAGGCGGCCCGGGGCGAAGGCGGCATCCTGCGCAACGGCGACGGGGAGGCCTTCGCCGAGCGCTACGCGCCGACCCTGAAGGACCTCGCCCCCCGCGACATGGTCTCCCGGTTCATCCACGAGGAGGTCAAGGCCGGCCGCGGTGTCAACGGCAGCGACTTCGT
>JACCVE010000334.1 GCA_013698285.1 Chloroflexia bacterium
CGCTTCATCCAGACTTCCCCTTCCCTCTCGGGATGCACCCGCGGCCCGGGTCGCCCCCGAACTCGTTATCGCGATCAAAGGGGAATGCGCGCGCCTTGTCATTGACCGAGGAAGGTGATGAGTCATGGCGGGCCCGACGACGAGGCCCTTGACCCATGGTCGGCCACATTCGGTCCGGATCGGCTGATGACCTACCACGACGCGTCACGATGCCACCATCGCCTCGGCTGGCCGCTCCGCGGCCGGTGACACGTTGGCGATCAACTGGTGAGCGACATCGCGGATGGCCTGGCAGAGTTCGTCCGGGCGATGGACCGTGAAGCGCCAGGGAAGTCCCGCGAGGTGACGGGCATACCAGTCGAGGGACTCGACGTCGCCGCGGACTAGGGTGCCATCTCCGACGGGTTCGAGGGTGCCGACCGTGGGGGAGATGCGGCCGCGGACCTCGTCGGCGGGGGCATGGACCGTGACCTCGCAGGACCACCGGGCGGGGATGACGGCGAAGACGCGGGCCAGCTCGGCGAGGGGATCGAAGCCGTCGGGTCGCGCGAAGTGGTCGTCCCCCACCACCACGGAGGTGATGCGGTCGAAACGGAAGACCCTCAGGTCGTCCCGCAGGTGGCAGTGACCGATGGCGTACCACTTCCCGTCGCGGAAGACGATCCCGTAGGGATCGAGGCGGCGCTCGGTCTCGGCCCCGGTGACGGCGCGGTGACAGAGCAGCACCCGGCGCCGCTCGTGGACGGCGGTCGCCATCGCCAGGACCAGATCGCCGCGGGCGGTGGCCAGGGCCGGCGGGATATCCATGGTCAGGGCGGATTGGACGGCGTGAATGCGCTCCCGGATCGTGTCCGGCAGGACGCGGTCGATCTTGGCGGCGGCCCCCTCGACGGCCGGTGCCGCCGCGGCGAGACCCAGCCGGCGGACGGTCTCCAGGCCCAGCACGACGGCCAGGGCCTCGTCCTCGGTCAGCATCAGGGGCGGCAGCTTGAAGCCGGGACGCAGGACATAGGCCCCGTGACGACCCCGTTCCGACTCGACCGGGATGCCGAGGTCTTGGAGCATCGTGATGTAGCGGCGGACCGTGCGGGGATCGACCTCCAGGCGCTCGGCGATGTCGGCGCCCCGAACGCGCTGGCGGGCCTGGAGCATCTCCAAGACGGCGAGGACCCGGGTGGTGGGGTGGTACATCGGGCAACATCCGAACGGGTGTTTGCATCGAGCCGATAATAGGGTCGATTATGCCCGGTTCTCCCGCTATCGTAAAGAGAGACCCAGAGCGGGGGCCCGCCAGGATCAAGGAGGAAAAATCGGTGGAGGTGAGGGTGATCATCAACCAAATGTTGGCGGAGCAGGAGCAGCAGCGGCGAGTCGATATGATGCGGAGGTTGCCGATGAGTCGCGATCCGATGGACGTGACGCGGATCGCCCGCACGTCGCTCAGGGAGCGGATCGCGCGGGATCTGGTCATCGTCGCGCGGTGGTTGGCCCCGGGGATGTCGGTGGAGAACGGGAGCGGCGCCCGGGGTGCGGTACGGACGACGGTGCGGCGGGATGGGCGTGAGTTGTCGCCATGTGTGCCGGCGACGGCGATCCGGCGGCCGTAGCCCGGCTCGCTCGTTGCCCGGGAACACGTCCGTGACCCGGAGTACGGCCAAGCGTGGGTTGGGGAGGGCCGCGATGCCCTCCCCTCGCCGTTCCCGTGGGTGCGCGTTTGGTCGGACCGACCGTGACCCGCGTCACCGGAGGGCATAGCGCGTGCGGCGCCGGTCAAAGATCCCCGGCGAACGGGACGGGATCGGGACACACGCGATCGGAGCGGAGATGGGATCGGCGGCGAAAGACCTCGTCCAGCGTCAGTACGCTCGGCATGCCGAAGCCTATGTCCAGAGCGCGACCCACGCGTCCGGCGAAGATCTCGCTCGCCTGGTGACGATCGTGGCGCCCTCGGCAGACGACGAGGCGCTGGACATCGCGACGGGTGGTGGTCACGTCGCGGCAGCGTTGGCGCCGCTGGTGAGGCGAGTCGTGGCGTCCGACCTGACCGCCGAGATGTTGGCCGCAGCCGGAAAGTTCTTCCGGTCGAAGGGGCTGACGAACGTCGAGACCGCCGGGGCGGACGCCGAGGACCTGTCCTTCGGCGACGGGACGTTCGACATCGTGACCTGCCGGATCGCGCCGCACCACTTCCCGCGCCCGGACCGGTTCGTCGCCGAGGCCGGCCGGGTGCTGCGGCCGGGCGGCCGCTTCGGCCTAATCGACACGACGGTCCCGGCGGGTCCGATCGGCGAGTGGCACAACGCCGTGGAGACGGTGCGCGACCCGTCCCACGTCCGCTCGCTGACCGAGGACGAGTGGACGGGCCTGATCCGGGACGCCGGGTTGGAGATCCGCGCCATCGAACGGTTTCAGAAGAGCCACGACTTCGCGGATTGGACGGCGCGGTCCGGCATGACGCCGGAGGCACGGGACGCGCTGGCGGCACACATGCTGAGGGCGAGCGACGAGATCCGGGACGCGTTCCGGATGGAGCGCGACGGCGAGCGGCTGATCGCGTTCACGGACCAGAAGACGCTGTTCCTGGTGACCAAACCGGCATAGCGATCCGGGATTGACGGGTTGGGCAGTTTGTGCTGGGCCTTTCAACATGACAGGTTGTCCGTTGCGGAATGCATGTGTCTTCAGAAGGGCGCAGCGAGCGGCGCCCCTACAATAGGTCTGTCTATCGCTCCAATGATATTCCCGCGAAACGCCCGCCGGAGTTACGCAGGACGACTTTTCGGAACGAACCTGGCCGGGTCCATCCACCACTCGGCACCATGGGGCTGATCGTGACCTGCCGCCCCCCTACATCGCCGCGACCGCGGCCACGATCGCCTCACCGACCACGTCGGTGGTCGCCCGGCCGCCGATGTCTGGGGTGCCGACGCCGGCGGCGATCGTCGTCTCGACGGCGCGCTCGACCGCGTCTGCAGCGTCCGGGAGGCCGAGTGACCAGCGCAGCATCATCGCCGCCGAGAGGATCGTGCCGACGGGGTTGGCCTTGCCCTGGCCGGCGATGTCGGGGGCGCTGCCGTGGATCGGCTCGTAGAGACCGAAGCGGCGACCTTCTGAGCCTGGCCGTGGGGCACCGAGGCTTGCGGAGGGCAGGAGGCCGATCGAGCCGGCCAGCATGGATGCCTCGTCGGTGAGGATGTCGCCGAACATGTTCTCGGT
>JACCVE010000361.1 GCA_013698285.1 Chloroflexia bacterium
CCGAAGGTGTGCCGCGCGATCTGGGAGACGACCGTCTCGTAGCCGTCGGCATGCGACTCCATCGGGTACGTCCCGAACTGCTGGGCGAGGAACGTGATCCCCGCGAAGGTGACGGCCAGGATCGAGATCATGATCGTCAGCGTCGCCCGGGCGTTTCTCCACTCCGGCGGCTGGAAGGCGGGGACGCCGTCGGAGATGGCCTCGACGCCGGTCAGGGCGGCGCAGCCGGAGCTGAAGGCGCGGAGGATCAGGAACAGCGACAGGGTGCCGCCACCGGCGATCGCGGCGGCCTCGTCGGGCGGTTCGCGGACGGCGAAGCCGTCGGCGGCGTTGCGGATGAAGCCGATCCCGATCATCAGGGTCATCGCCAGGAGGAAGAGATAGGTCGGGACGGAGAAGATGGTGCCCGACTCCCGGATGCCGCGCAGGTTGACGACCGTGACCAAGGCGACGAAGAAGATCGCCACGGCGACGCGGTGGTCGTGCAGCTCTGGTACGGCCGAGACCAGGGCCGCGACGGCGGCGGCGACGCTGACGGCGACGGTGAGGACGTAGTCGATCAGGAGGGCGGCGCCGGCGGTCAGGGCGGGCACCTCGCCGAGGTTATCCTTGGCGACGATGTAGCTGCCGCCGCCGGCGGGGTAGGCCTTGATCGTCTGGCGGTAGGAGATGCCGACGATGACCAGCAGGGCGACGATCGCGGCGCCGATCGGCAGGCTGAGGGAGAGGACGCCGAGGCCGGCCAGCAGCAAGACGCGAAGGATCTCCTCCGTGGCGTAGGCGACCGAGGAGAGCGCGTCGGAGGAGAGGACGGCCAGGGCCTTGGTCTTGGTGAGGCGCTCGTGGGCGGCCTCGGAGGTGCTGAGCGGGGCCCCGATCAGCCTGCGCTTGATCCGGCCGTAGGCCAGTCCGACGCCCCGTCGCTGGTTCGACGCGTCCTCGGAGACGATCAGATGGCCGGGGCCGGCGTGGGCAAAACCGCCCTTCTGCTGGCGGACGACGCGGACGTAGCGGTCGCCGGGATGCTGGCCCTGGAGACGCTGCTTGCCGCTCAGATCCGGCTGGACGCGCGGGCCGCTCCGCCGCGGAGCCGAGACCATCCGCACCCGACGCGGCGCCTCATCGGGCGGGCTCGCTTCATCTGACCCGTCTGGTAGGCCCGATGACCCGTCCGGTCGGCCCGACGTTCCTGGCCGTTGCTCGGAATTCGGGCCGCCCCCGTTGTCGCTGCCGTGCACGGTCTCTCCTCCAGCGAGCCCATCCACTGAACCCCGGCCGGAGGATAGTCCTGCTCGGGTTAGAGCGGCGTTGGGATCGGTCGTTCCCGCGTTAGAGAATCGTTAGAACGTTGCCCCGGCGGACCGGAGATCGGGTCAACCGTGTCCGCGCCCGTCACGGACCGGTTTACGCAGCGGCGAGGATGTCCTCGTTCGGATGGACGCGAACGGCCATCGCCAGGCGAGCCGGACCACCGCCAACCTGACGTGGACGAGCACCCGTGAGGTGGGAGCCGTCGTGGGAGCCACGACCGCCGGAACGAGGATGACGCGTGACCCCCTCACAGAGAGCGTGTACCCGCTCTCGGCGGCCAACCGTCGATAGCGAAGGAGTTCGCCGTCCGTCGGCCATGGAGATGGGGCGACGTGGAGGGTCCCGATCGCGTCGCGGCCGGCAAGGCTGGCGATCTCGATCACCTGATCGATGGACCACCCCCTCGACGGTCGTTCCGTTGACTCGATCACCTCGCGAGGTCGTCGATCAGTCGTCGTCCCACGCTCGAACGGCGTGCCCGCATGCCGATCGGCTCGTGAGGGCACGCCGCGGGGCGTGGCGGTGTCAGGACGGTCTGTCGTGGCAAGCACATCACTTGGGCTCGTTCGCTCGCGCGACCGCGGCGGGTCGTCTGCCGGGTGTCCGCCACGGGCGACGACGCGGACAGCGACCGCCAGACGCCGCGTGAATTCGCCGCTCGCCGTTTTTCCGTGTGCCTCGTCCGCCCGCGCATCACGCATGTCTCGCCCCTCTCTGGG
>JACCVE010000366.1 GCA_013698285.1 Chloroflexia bacterium
CCGAAGGTGGCGACCTGGAGGGCGGCGCGGCTGGGACGACCGGTCGGCTTCACGCCGCAGCGGCCCGGCCCCATGAGACCCGAGCCGACCCGGCGGCCCAGGCGGCCTTCAAAAAGGGGGCCTCCGCGACGCCATCGCCGCGGTGAGGGCGGCGCATCCCGGCGCCGAGGTGACGCTGTGGGCCCAGGACGAGCACCGCCTGGGCCTGCTGCCGGTGATCCGCCGGGTCTGGGCACCGCGCGGCCAGCGGCCGGTCTGCCCGGTCCGGCGCCGCTTCCAGTGGCGCTCCGTCTCCGGCTTCGTCCGACCCAGCACCGGCCAGACCTAGTGGTGCCTGCTGGCGACGGTGAGCGCCGAGGCCTTCGGAGTGGCCCTGGCCAGCTTCGCCCGCGACGAGGGGATCACGGCCCGACGGCGGGCGGTGGTAGTGCTGGACCGAGCGGGCTGGCACGTCGCCCGGGGCCTGGAGGTGCCGGCGGGGATCGACCTGGTGTTCCTGCCGCCGTCCTCGCCGGAGCTGCAACCGGCCGAGCGGCTGTGGGGCCTGGTGGCTGAGCCGGTGGCGAACCGGACCTTCGCCGACCTCGACGCGCTGGACGCGCTGGAGGCGGTGCTGGTGAGCCGGTGCAACGCGCTGGCCGCCCAGCCCGGTCGCGTCCAGGGTCACACCCACTTCCACTGGTGGCCCCGTGAACGCCGCCCCCGGAACACGTCGTGATTATCCGGATTCTGTATAAACCGCTGACCTCATGGCCGTGATGATCCTTGCCCCCTTCCCCCGTCGTCCTACCGTCTTCCGTCTTCCGACTGAAAAAGCGGGAGGCGACCCGTTGCACACGGATCGCCTCCCTATTTCCCATCTCATCCACCGGCCGCCACCGGGGGATGTCTCTCCCTGTGTCCCGTCCTCGTGGAACGGACGTTGTCGGCCGGCCTACGTGAAGCGGACGGCTCCATAGTACCGGGAGGCGTAGTAATCAGACGTGATGTCGCTGATCCGCACCCCGGTGGTCTCGTTCTCGGCGTGGATGAACTTGCCGTTGCCGATGTAGACGCCGTTGTGCGACATCCCCCACCGGAACGTGTTCTGGAAGAAGACGATGTCGCCGGGCTGCAGGTTGCCGTAGGCGACCGGCGTGCCCATGTCGTATTGGACGAACATGTCGTGGGTGATGTTGGTGCCGACCGTGTTGCGGATCACCCACAGCACGAATCCGGAGCAGTCGAACCCGTACGGGCCCTCGCCCGCCCAGACGTAGGGGTAGCCCTGGTACTGGAGGGCGTAATTGGCGATCGCGCTGCCGCCGGAGCCGCCGTTGTTCGCGGGGGGCGCGGTCGGGGCCGGTGCCGGCGAGGCCGAGCCACCGCGCTCGCTGAGGGCCTCAGTGGTGGCGACCAGGTACTCGCCGAACATGAAGCCCTTCAGGCCGTCCCAATCGACCGGGTAGAACCCGCTCTGGGCGGAACCGGTGATCCGGACCACGGTCCCGGCCGAGGCGACCGCCGCGACCCCGGCACTGTAGCTGGGCTGGTAGCGCAGGTTGAGCGAGGAGGTCACCCGGGCGTTGGAGCCCGAGGCCAGGCCGGGCTGGCTCGCCGGCGGGGCGGTCGGCGCCACGGTCGGCACGGCCGTCGGGGCCGGGAGGTTGGCCGGGGGGGTGCTGCCCGCGCTGCCGATGAACCCGGCGTAGGCGAACCCGTTCATCCCGGCGCAGACGACGGGCTGCCACTCACCTTGGACTCCCCCCCGGAGGGCGACGCTGCTGCCCTCGGCGAGAACGGTGATGGTGGAGGCGGAGTAGCTGGCGGCAGACCGGCATCGAACGCCCTGGCCACCGGTGCCGACGATGGTGCCGTACCCGCTGACCGTGCCGCTGCCGCTCCCCGGTGTGGGGGTCGCCGGGGCGGGTGTCGCGGCGGGTGGCGTGGTGCTCCCCGTGCCGAGGAACCCGGCGAAGGCGAAGCCGTTGGAGCCCGCGCAGACGACCGGCTGCCATTCGCCCTGGACCGCGCCCCGGAGCGCCACGCTGCTGCCCTCGGAGAGGACCGTGATCGTGGAGGCGGAGTAGCTCGCCGCGGAGCGGCAACGAACACCCTGGCCACCGGTCCCGACCACGGTCGCGTAGCCGGAGACGGTCCCGCCGCCGCTGGTGGGCGGCGTGGTGGGTGCGGCGGCGCCGGTGCCGATGTACAGGGCGAAGGCGAAGCCGTCCATCCCAGCGCAGACGACCGGCTGCCACTCGCCCTGGACCACGCCCCGGAGGGCGACGCTGCTGCCCTCGGAGAGGACCGTGATCGTGGAGGCGGAGTAGCTGGCGCCGGTGCGGCAGCGGACGCCGTCGCCGTTGGTTCCGACGACCGTGCCGTAGCCGACCACGGCGGCGGCGCTGACCTCGCCGTCACCACCCGTGCCGGTCGTGCTGGCCTCAGGAACCTCAGCCGCTGGCTCGGCCGGAGCCGCCGTTGGCTCGACCGGGGCCGTCGCGCCGCCGTCGTAGAGGACGAAGTCGGTGTGGACGAAGCCGGCCATGCCGTCGCAGGTCGTCGGCTGCCACTGCCCGCTGGCGGGGCCGTTCAGGGCGATGGTCGCACCCTCGGGCACCACGCCCAGGATCTCGCCGGAATAATCTGGAGTGGAGCGGCAACGGACGCCGTCGCCATTGGTGTAGGCGACCGTCGCCGTCTCGCCAGATGTGGTCTGGGCGGCGGTGAAGACGGGCTCGTCGGCCGCGAGCGGCTCGGTCGCCTGCTCCAGAACCGCCGCCGTCGTCTCGGTGGTGCTGCCGGGGGAAGTGAGGACGTAGGCGGGGAGGTACCCGGTCTCGCCCCAGAGGGTGACGCCGTACCAGGCCGAGCCGTCGGCAGCGTACAGGGGACCTTCGGTGAGGGCGACGGATGTCCCCTCGGAGACGGTCAGGAGGACCGTGGCGTCGTAGGACGGATCGTCCCTGAGGGTGGCACCGGTCGTGCCAGTACCGCTGATGACCGCGGTGGTTCCCGGCGTGAGGTCGGTCGCGGCCAGGGCCGATACCGAGGGGGCCAACGAGACGAGACCCATCATCACGACCAGGACATGCGAGAGCCGTCGGGCTCCCCTACGTGCCGTCTTCAATCCCCATCCCTCCACGAAGGCGTCGTCTCACGACTGAGCAGCCACTCAGCCGACCCGCGTGACACGGGTGATGGGAACCCGTGGACCTCCACATTCGGAGTGGAAGATCCCGTGCCGGGGGCACGTGGTTCCCGGTCGCGCGACACGTCACACCCGGCCCCGGGGGGCTCGCGTCGCGCCAGGTGGTGCCACCACCCGCAACGGCCACACGGATGCTTGGGGGACGATGTCCGGGTCGGCGCGTGATGCGCGGTGCCCGGCGAGTATCGATCCCACCAGCCGCAAGATCCCCGACCGGTGAAGCCCGTGCGCTACGATAGCCATCGTAGTGCCGACTGGTTCCCGTTGTTGGGTCAGGCGGACCATACTCGACCCCTCTGGGCCTGTCAACCCCTTCGTCAGCGACCGAACCGGGCGGCCCCGCCCCAGGGCCGGTCACTACCGGGGGGGTGACGGGTGTCCGGACGACCCGGTGAGCGACGCCCGGGAGGCTCCATCGCGACGTGAGGATGAGGCCGATGCTGCACCGGATCGAGCGGCGCGACAACCTGGCCGCGCTGGCCGCGATCCCGGACCGGTCCGTCCCCCTCATCTACATCGACCCGCCGTTCAACACCGGACGGGCCCAACGCCGGACGACCCTGGTCACCCGTCGTGACCCCGCCGGGGACCGGATCGGCTTCGGTGGCCACCGCTATACCAGCGCGGCGAGCGGCTCGATCGCTTATCCGGACACCCATGATGACTATCTGGCCTTCTTGGGACCCAGGCTACGCGAGGGGCACCGGGTCCTCGCCGCCGACGGCAGCTTCTACCTTCACCTCGACTACCGCGAGTCCCACTACGCCAAGGTGCTGATGGACGACATCTTCGGCCGGGACCGGTTCATGAACCAGATCGTCTGGGCCTACGACTACGGCGGCCGGAGCCGGAGGAGATGGCCGGCCAAGCACGACGTGATCCTGTTCTACGTCAAGGACCCCGCGGCGTACGTCTTCGACACCGGTGCCGTGGACCGGGAGCCCTACATGGCGCCCGGCCTGGTGACGGCGGCCAAGGTGGCCCGGGGCAAGTTGCCGACCGATGTCTGGTGGCACACCATCGTCAGTCCGACCGGCCGGGAGAAGACCGGCTATCCGACCCAGAAGCCGGTCGGCGTCCTGCGCCGGATCGTCGCCGCCTCGTCGCGGCCCGGCGACCTCGTCCTCGACTACTTCGCCGGCAGCGGCACCACCGGCGCCGCCGCCCTCGAACTCGGCCGCCGGTTCCACCTCGTCGATTCCCACCCCGATGCCGTGGCGACGATGGTCCGCCGCTTCGCCGCCGTACCCGGCCTGACGGTCTCGGGGACCGCGGACTGACGGTGCCGGGTCAGCGGACGGGCCGGCGGTCGAGCCGGATCGTCTTCGCCTGGCCCGAAACGAAGGTGCCACCGGGAGGTGGTCGTCCTGCGACCCATCACGGGCCGACCCGGTCGGGAGGCCATTGTCACGGCGACCGTCCCGGCGTAGCATGCGGCGGTGCCCGGGTCGAGCGTGACCTGGCGACGACCGTCAACGAGGGATGAGGAACGCGTGGCTGAGCAGACCGGGACCGCGAGTGCCGTCGATTGGGACCACCTCGGGCGGGAGGCCGTTCGCCACCTCCAGGCCCTGATCCGCTACGACACCACCAACCCGCCGGGCAACGAGACTGACGCCGCCCACTATGTCCTCGACGCCTGCCGCGAGGTCGGGCTCGACGGCGAGGTGGTCGAGAGTGCCCCGGGGCGGGGATCGGCCGTGGTTCGCTGGCCCGCCGCGCGGCCGGGGAGCGGAGAGGCCAAGCGCCCGCTGATGCTGACCGGTCACCTCGACGTGGTCTCGGTCGAACGAGACGCCTGGACCCGCGACCCCTTTGGCGGCGAGCTGGTCGATGGCTGGGTCTGGGGCCGCGGGGCGCTGGACATGAAGAGCCAGGTCGCCGCCGAGCTGGCGGTGCTCCAGGCCCTCGTCCGGGCCGGGGTCGAGCTGGACCGGGACATCCTGCTGGTCGCCTTCGCCGACGAGGAGACGGGCGGTGAGATGGGGGCGTCGTGGCTGTGGGAGCACCGCCGCGACCTGGTCGATGCCGAGTACGCGATCAACGAGGGGGGCGGCACGGCAGTGCCGTTCGGCGATCAGACCTTCTACCTCTGCCAGTCGGGCGAGAAGGGCGCCTCCCGGCTGCGGATCACCGCCCGGGCCAAGCCGGGTCACGCCTCGGTGCCCCTCGACGACACGGCGATGCGCCGCCTCGGGGAGGCCCTCGTCAAGCTGCACGAGTGGGAGCCGGCGACGGTCCTGACCGACCCGGTCCGCCAGATGCTGGAGACCATCGCCCCGGCCTACCCCGCGGACACGCGGGCCGCCATCGCCGCCATCCTCGCCGCCCCGTCCTGGGAGGCCATCTCGGCCCTGCCCCTCGACCACGAGACCCGCCTGATGCTGCGGGCCACGACCCGCGACACGGCCGTGCCGACGATCGTCCACGGCGGGCACCGAATCAACGTGATCCCCTCCGAGGTCGTCCTCGATGTCGATGGCCGCATCCTGCCGGGCACCGACCCCGCCGAGTGGCGCGACCGCGTCCAGGGGGTCGTCGGGGACGAGGTCGAGGTGACCCTGCTCTCCGAGGAGCGGGGGATCATGGCCGACCCCGCCTCGCCGCTGTTCGACGCGATCGCCGCCACGGTCGCCGAGATGGACCCCGGCGCCAAGGTCGCACCCTACCTCGTCTCCGGCGGCACCGACGCCCGCAACATCCCCGGCGTCAAGGTCTACGGGTTCTTCCCGGCCCCGCCCTCCGAACGCCACGCTCTCTATTCGACGCTGGTCCACGGCCACGACGAGCGGATCGCCGTCGAGGACCTCGCCTTCGCCAGCCAGTTCATCCACCGCCTGGTGACCCGCTTCTGCGGCGCGTGACGGGCACGGGCGATCCGCCGGTGCCCGCCGTGGATGATGACCTGATCGAGTTTGACGATCAAGATCGGTAGTGGCAAGGTAGGGGTCCTGGCTGACGGGAGGCCCAGAAAGGAGCCCCCGTTGCCCCGCCGGACCCTGAGTCTGACCCCCGACCAAGCGGGTGAACTGACCGCGCGGCGTGACCGCGACCCGCGCCCGTGGGTCCGTGAGCAGTGCGCGGCGATGCTCAAGTTCGCCGCCGGCGCCGCCCCGGCGGTCGCCCGCACCGGCCTGCTGCGGCCCCGTGACCCGGACACGGTCTACGGCTGGCTGACCCGCTACGAGCGGCAGGGGTTGGCCGGCATCCTGACCGCCCAGCACGGGGGGCCTCGCCGGAGGGGACCGTGAACTGCGCACCGAGCTGGAGGAGCGCTTGGCCCAACCGCCCCCGGCGGGGACCAGCGATCCGCCACCCAGCCGGTGGACGCTCTCGACCATCCGGGCGGCGGTGCCGGCGCTGGCCGGCTACAGCCTGAGCGGCGTCTGGCGGGTGCTGCGGCGTTCCGGGATCACCCCGCGCCGGGGCCGGGAGCAAGCGTTCAGCCCGGACCCGGACTCTGCCGAGAAGGTGGCGGACGTGGAAGCCGTCCTGGCCGGGGCGCCTGACCAGATCGAAGCGCTGTTCGTGGACGAGATGGGCTACGCGCGGTGGCCAGAGC
>JACCVE010000376.1 GCA_013698285.1 Chloroflexia bacterium
AACGTCTACCCGATCGTTCCCCCCGGCGCCAGCAACTCCGAGATGATGCACGAGCGGTTCGAAGACGAGGAGGCGGTCTAGCCATGGGCGAGCGACGAACCCTGGTGGTCCAGGTCGAGGACCACCCCGGCGTGCTGAACCGCGTCGTCTCCCTGATGCGGCGACGCTCCTTCAACATCGACTCCATCACCGTCGGCGCCTCCGAGATCCCCGGCGTCTCCCGCATGACGATCGTCGTCGGCGGCGGCGGCGAGGCGGTCGAGCAGGTCGCCAAGCAGCTCTACAAGCTGATGGAGGTCCTCAAGGTCACCGACATCACCGACCAGCCCTGCGTCTCCCACGAGATGGCCCTGATCAAGGTCGCCGCCAAGGCCCACCAGCGGGCCGAGATCATGCAGATCGTCGCCATCTTCGACGCCCGGATCGTCGACGCGACCCCGAACAGCTTGCTGGTCGAGGCGGTCGCCAGCCCGGACAAGATCGACGCCCTGCTGACGATGCTGCGCGGCTTCGGCATCCGCGAACTGGTCCGCTCCGGCGTCATCGCCATGGTCCGGGGCGCCGTGGCGGAGCCGAAGCGCAATGGAACCTCGACGGTGCCGCTCGACAAGACGCTCCAGACCCGGGCCGTCGCCCTCGCCGAGTAGCGGGGTGACGGCCTGAGCGCGATCGGCACCGATCGCGCAAGATAGGCGGAGACGGGACCGGACCCGGGCGCCGGGCCGGCGAGACGATGGACGACCACCACGAGGGAGTACAGCCGAATGGCCGCGACGATCTACCAGGAACACGACGCCGACCCGGAGGCCCTCGCGGGCAAGACCGTCGCCGTGATCGGCTACGGCAGCCAGGGGCACGCCCACGCCCTCAACCTGCGGGACACCGGCGTCAAGGTCGTGGTCGGCCTCCACGCGGGGAGCCGCAGCCGGGCCAAGGCCGAGAGCGACGGCCTGACCGTGGCCTCCGTCGCCGGCGCGGTCGGCCAGGCCGACGTAGTGATGATGCTGGTCCCCGACCAGACCCAGGGCACCGTCTTCGCCGATTCGGTCAAGGACAATCTCAAGCCCGGCGCGACGCTCCTCTTCGCCCACGGCTTCGCGATCCACTTCGGCGAGATCATCCCCCCCGAGGGCGTCGACGTGGCGATGGTCGCCCCCAAGGCCCCTGGCCACCGCGTCCGCGAGTTGTTCCAGGAGGGCGTCGGCGTCCCGGCCCTGGTCGCCGTCGCCCAGGACGTCAGCGGCAACGCCAAGCGGACTGCCCTGGCCTACGCGGCGGCCCTCGGCTCGCTCCGGGCCGGGGTGATCGAGACCACCTTTAAAGAGGAGACCGAGACGGACCTCTTCGGCGAGCAGGCCGTCCTCTGCGGCGGTGCCTCGGCCCTCGTCCAGGCCGGCTTCGACACCCTGGTCGAGGCGGGTTACCAGCCGGAGATCGCCTACTTCGAGTGCCTCCACGAACTCAAGTTGATCGTGGACCTGATGTACGAGGGCGGCATCTCCTACATGCGCTATTCGGTCAGTGATACCGCCGAGTACGGCGACTACACCGCCGGACCCAAGATCGTCGATGACCACGTCCGCACGGCGATGAAGGACCTCCTCGGCGACATCCAGTCCGGAAAATTCGCCAAGGAGTGGATCGCCGAGAACCGCGCCGGCCGCGACGACTTCATGGCCATGCGCCGCGCCGGCCACGACCACCCGATCGAGCAGGTCGGCGGCCACCTCCGGGCGATGATGCCCTGGCTCCGCCCCGGTCGCGACCTCGAAGAGGTCCATCGCCTGCAAGGCGATTCCGCCGCCCACGCCCCGGGCCAAACCCCGGCCGCGACCACGACGGGAGACTGACCATGACTGACCGAGCCCAGACGGGAGACGACGTACCGGTATCCGAACCCGCCGCCGCGCCCGACCCGGCCGGCCGGGTGATCATCTTCGACACCACCCTCCGCGACGGCGAGCAGTCGCCCGGCGCCACCCTGACCGCCGACGAGAAGCTGGAGGTCGCCGACGCCCTGGTCGCCCTCGGCGTCGACGTGATCGAGGCCGGTTTCCCGGCCGCCTCCCCGGGCGATTTCGAGGCCGTCCGCTCGATCGCCACCCGGGTCCGGGGCGCCGTCGTCGCCGGCTTGGCCCGGGCCAGCCAGGGCGACATCGAGCGTGCCGCCCAGGCCGTCCGCGGGGCAGAATCCCCCCGCATCCACACCTTTATCGCTACCTCCGACATCCACCTCCGCCACAAGCTGCGGATGGACCGCGAGCAGGTGCTGGACCGCGTCTCGGCGATGGTCGCCTACGCCAGGAGCTTCACCGAAGACGTCGAGTTCTCGGCCGAGGACGCCACCCGCACCGACCGCGACTATCTGGCCGAGGTCTTCAAGCGAGCCATCGAGGCCGGCGCGACCACCCTCAATGCCCCGGACACCGTCGGCTACACCACCCCGGCCGAGTACGCCGGCCTGATCCGGTTCCTCCGCGAGTCGGTGCCGGGCATCGAGCGGTGCGTCATCTCGGTCCACTGCCACGATGACCTGGGGCTGGCCACCGCCAACACCGTCGCCGCCGTCCAGGCCGGCGCGCGGCAGGTCGAGGTGACCATGAACGGGATCGGCGAGCGGGCCGGCAATACCGCCCTCGAAGAGGTCGTGATGTCCCTCGCCACCCGCCGCGACACCTTCGACGGCCTTTGGACCGGGATCGCCAAGGAGCGCCTGGTCCCGACCTCCCGCCTGGTCGCCACTTTGACCGGCCTCCAGGTCCAGGTCAACAAGGCGATCGTCGGCGCCAACGCCTTCGCCCA
>JACCVE010000410.1 GCA_013698285.1 Chloroflexia bacterium
GGATGAGTGAGGGGACCGGTCGTCCCGAGGAATAGTGGCCGACCATCGCGGTCAGGGAGGCGGCGAGGGCGCCGACGACGGCGGCGACGGAGCCACCTCCGGGGGCAGGGGAGTGGGCGGCGACGGCGCGGGCGTAGGCCGGAACGGTGAGGTCGCCCGCGGACGGCAGCCCGGCGTCGTGCGCAACCGCGGGCATCCCGGGGTCGGGGACGTGGTCGGCGGCGTCGGGAGTGGCTCCGGGCGAGGTGGTGCCGGGGGCCGCATCGGCGCCATGCAGGGGTTGGACGGTCGTCTCGGTCTGGTCGATGGTCATGTGAAGTGGGGTCCTCCTCGGGTGACAATGTCCGGTTCACGGCGGGTCCCGCTGGTTCGCCGGCGTTCTGTAGATATCGTGGAGAGGAGTGTCATGTCGGCGTGGGTGTCGGCCCAGGTGCCGGTGTGCGAGTCGGCCGGGGCGACGGCGGAACTCGGTCAGGAGGACGTGGGCAGTCCGGGCGTGACGGTGGGACGTTTCGGCGACGCGCTCCCTTGCCAGTCGGGTCCTCTGGTTCAGGAGAGCGAGCGGGGGCGGATGGTGAGTTGATCACCGGGGCGGATGTCGCGTTCGGCGGCGGTGCCGGGGAGGCATTCGATCACGGCGGCGGCGCGGGTGACGTCGAAGCGCCAGGGGGGGATGGCGGCGTGGACCTTGGTGACGCGGTCGGTCTTGTCGAGGAAGATCAAGTCGATCGGGAAGCGCATGAACTGGGTGTGGATACCCTGGGCCGGGGCGAAGAGGAGGCCGTAACCCGCCGGGATGGTCTTCCGGAACATGAGGCCCTTGAAGTTGCCCCAGATGCCCCGGGCGCGTTGGAGATCGGGGAGGACGACGGCGCCCGTCCGGTCGAGGATGACTTCTTCGCCGGGCGTCGCGCTCATGGTGGCTCCCTCATCGTGATGGCGGGCGGTACGGAGGTGGCACGGGGCGATGCTGTCCGGTGGTCGCCGTGTGGGGGCCGAGAGGCGACGATGGACACACGGTTTCGGTGCCTGCCTGTTGATCAGTAGCGTAGCCACCGGCGACGACAGCGGCAAGGGGACACGTTGGATGTCCCCGCGCTCTTCAGGGATTCCTTGGAACCCAGAGAGGGCCTGAATGGCGTGGAACGGCGTAATCTATCACCGGATCGAACTGGCCTGAGGACATCTGCAGACATCTCCCGGGCACGCCGGGGGGGTCCATTCGCATGACTGGGCAGGAGGGGAGGACTACCAATGAGACGGGTCTACTGGGTACGGGGTCAGCAGGTCCGACCCGAGGGCGATGGAGCGTCCGGGTGGGGAGCCGACTGGCCGGGCTCGGGCTCGGGTGCGGCCCCTACGCGGGCGGGTCCGGGGTGAAGAGGCGCTCCAGTTCGGCGACGAACCGCTCGTCGCTGTCGAATTCGACCCGGTAGGCGGAGTCGTCGGCGGAGGGGGCGGGGGGGAAGACGAAGCGGACCCAGCCCGCCTCGGCGCCTTGGCAGAGCAGGTCGGTGACCCGCGCCTCGAACTTGGTGTAGGGGATCCCCGGTTGGAGGGCTTTGTAATACCGCTCTCCCATCCCATTCCGGGTCCAGGTGAGGCGGACGAGCTGGCGATGTTTGGTCCCGATGCCGCCGGCGACCAATTCGTTGGCCATCAGGCCACGGAGAATGGCGGAGACCTTGCCCATCTCGCGGACGGGACTCTGGCAGACCGGGCAGGCGCCCGCGACGAGGTCGGCATGGGCGTAGCTGCGACGGCAATGGTCGCACCAGAGATACGTTTTGGGAGGGATCACGGGAGTGGGCTTGGCCACGGCTTGTTCACCATCGGGGTGTTAGGACGGGATGCGGAGTGGAACGGTCGAGAGTGCTCGATCCAGATAGGCTCGCTGGACCGGTGAGTCAATGGCGCGGCTGTCAGGCGATCCTCCGATGGCAGTAGAGCACCTGGACCTCTCCGGAGTAGACGGGATGGCGGAACGACTCCCGCGGTGCCGTGCGTTCGGTCGGGGTCCGCCTTGGGCAGGAGTCGGTTCCGAGGGCGGACACCGTACACCACGGACCGTGACCAAGCAGTCCGGGCGGACGAGCCTCGCCAACGGCCGGCACTCACCCGCGACGCCCTGGGCCAAGGTAGCCCCACCCGATCAGCGGCGGAAGGGGTTCTCGGTGGTCCGCTCGGCGCTGCCGCCGAGGCCGACGTTGGCGGCGGGCGGCTGCTCGCCCTGGCGATCGGCCCAGACCTGGATGCGGTGGGTGAGCCAGATGCCGCCGAGCATCAGGGCGACGGCGAGGACCACTTCGACGGTGTCGGCCAAGACACCAAAATCGGCGAGGTTATTGACGATCATGGTGTGCTCCCGGTGTGGTCGGTGACTCAGGCGGTTAGTTGCTCATCGCGCGAAGCGCCTTCGGGGACCGTGGGTGGCGCGGGCAGAGGCTGTCGACCACCCGCGGCGGCCGGGCTGGCTGGGACAGGCTGACTATCGGTGGGGGTGTCCACTGTCGGGGTGCCGGCGGGTGGGTTGGCGCCCTCGGGGGCGGAGACCTCGCCGGGGGGCTGGATCGTGATCTGGCCTTCCATGGTGGCGCGGTGGCCGGGGATGCCGCAGTAGAAGACGTAGGTGCCCGGGGCAAGGTCGGCCGGGACGACCCAATCGACCTCTGACCCGACCGGCATATCGACCGGGGCGTCGTCGTTGTACCCCTCGACGATGAAGTTGTGGGCTCCACCGGAGCCATCGTTGATCAGGCGAACGGTGCCGCCCTGGACGACCACGAGGTCGTTATCGCTCCAGGCGATGCCGGGGGCGGAGAGTTCTACGAGGGCGACATCCACGCCACCCGCGGCGTCATCGGCGGTGGCGTCGTTGCCGCTGCCCTCGACCTGGACGGTGGGATAGCCGCCGGACTCCTCGACGACGTGGTTGTAGACCTCGTTCCAGTCGCCCTCGTGGATCAGGAGGACGAGTTCCTCGATCTGGACATCGTTGAGTTCGCCGCCGTATTCCTCCCCCCAGAGGGGCATGGCACCGCGGCCCTCGTGGAGGGCGGCGGTGATCGTCGCCTCCCGCCGGGTCCACTGGACGGGGTCCTCGTTCTGGTTGCGCTCGGAGGCAGACATCGGATTACGCTCGTCGTAGCCGGCGTCGTCGGGTCCGACGTAATCGCCGGCGAGCGGGTAGCCGATCCGGCCGGTCTCCAGCGAACCACGTCCGCCGGGCCCGTGGCAGGAGACGCAGAACTGGTTATAGGTGGCCATGGCGCGCTCGAGGGAGGCCTCGGTCTGCTCCTCGGCCTCGGCGGCGCGCCGGTTGTCCTCATCGGCCAGGTAGACGACGAGGAGGGTGGCCAGGGCCGTGAGGCCGATGACGACGATCAAGGCCAGACGCTGGACTGCTCTCACGCGTGTGCTCCTCGGTCAGTCAGGCAGAGGGATCGGACGAATCGGACGGTGGTCTCCGGAGAGCGACGCCCTTGGCGGCCGACGACTCGGACGATCGTTCTCAATACGTCATGGTCTGGTCGGGCGCGTAGGCCCCGCGCTGGGAGATCGCGCCGGTGTCGACGATCACGTTGCCCTCGGCGTCGGTGCTGAGCGCCATGTAGTCCATCGGCCGGGGGGCCGGACCGGCGACGCGCTCGCCGACGTAGTTATAGTGGCTGCCGTGGCAGGGGCACTGGAAGGGGGGATCGGCATTGGCGAGGTACGGCACCGAGCAGCCGAGGTGGGGGCACTTGGTGTAGAGGGCCATCAGGCCGTCCTCGGAGTGGATGAGGAAGAATTTGCCGGCGGCGTTGCGGAAGGGCGGGTCGCCGACGGCCGGGACCTGGTCGGCGGGGACGGTGATCTCGCTGCCGAAGGCGCCGGTCCGGTTGGGCCAGAAGAAGACCACGAATCCGGCACCGAGCTCGGCCAGGACCACCCCGGCCGCGCCGAGGGCGGCGTTGCGGGTGAAGAGGCGGCGCGAGGTCTTCTTCCGCGCGTCGTGGGGCGAGGAGTGGAACCGGCCCAGGAGGGCAAGGAGCCGGGCGCCCATCCCGCCCAGGATGATGCCAGCGAGTGTCCGGAGCAACGGTGCCATACGACGCTTCCCCTTGTGTCCGATGGTCATGACGTGGTGACGATGGTCGGTGGTGACCGCCGGTCTCCGGCGACCAGCCGTTTGCCTAGTGGTGCTCGAGGGGCAGGTTCCAGGGCATGGTCAGGTCCTGGTTCTCCCCGCGGAAGGATGTCCCGACGATGGTGAGGACGACGTAGGTGACGACGAAACCCGTGAACAGGGCGATGATCATCTCGCGCCTGGTGGGGCGGAAGATGGCCTGGACCGAGACGACGAGGCCGGCGATGGCGGCCAGGATGATGAGCGAGGGGACGGCCTGGGCGTAGACGATCTCGGGGGCGCCCGCGTCCTGGAGGACGGCGCCGATGCCGAACTGGCGACGACCGGAGGCCTCGTCGAGCAGGATGTAGACGATCTGGACGATCACCGTGTAGACGGTGGTGAAGGCGATGATCTTCCGGCCCTTGGCCGAGGTGCCGAGGATGCCGACGCCAAGGGGGCTGCGGTCGATGTAGGGGATCGCGGCGATCGCGCCGAGGGCGATCGTCGGGATGATGACACCGGCCAGGCCGGGGTTCATGTGCAGCAGGAGCTCCTGGAGATTGAGGAAGTACCAGGGCGCCTTGGACGGGTTCGGGGTCTGGTTCGGGTTCGCCCGGGCGGTGAGGGGGGCGTTGACGAAGATCGAGAGGAGGGTCAGGCCAAGGAGGAAGACGGTGGCCGAGACGGCCTCGACCACGACGAGCGACGGCCAGACCATCACCTCGTCTTCGGAGAGGTCGGTCGGGCGGGCCATCGCCCGGCCCCGGACCAGTTCCAGGAGGCGCTGGCGCTTGGCCTCGTCGATCGGGGCGTACCCCTGTCCGGGTTGTTGCTGGACGAGCTCGGCCATCGGGTCATCCCTCCTTGCGACGTGGGACCGGTGAATCCATCTCGGTGGGCGGCGGAACGACTACAGCGGGCCGGAGATGCCGCCGTCCTTGCGGATGCGCCAGAAGTGAACCGCCATCAGGAAGGCGGCCACGAGGGGCAGGAAGATGACGTGGAGAGTGTAGAAGCGGATCAGGGTGTTCTCGCTGATCTGGTAATCGCCCCGGAGCAGGAAGGCGACCTGGTCGCCGAGGAGGGGCGCGGCGCCACCGATCTCGGTGCCGACGGTGACGGCCCAGAAGGCGAGTTGGTCCCAGGGGAGCAGGTAGCCGGTGAAGGAGAGCAGGAACGTGATGACGAGGAGGAGGACGCCGATCACCCAGTTGAACTCACGGGGCGGCTTGTAGGAGCCGGTGTAGAAGACGCGGCCCATGTGGAGGAAGACGGCGATCACCATGCCCTGGGCCGACCAGCGGTGCATGTTGCGCATGAGCTGGCCGAAGGTGACGCTGGACTCGATGGCGATCATGTCGGGGTAGGCAGCGTCGGGGGTGGGGCGGTAGTAGAACATCAGCAGGACGCCGGTCATGGTCAGGACGAGGAACATGAAGAAGGACAGGCCGCCGAGGCAGAAGGTGTAGGTCACCTTGGTGGCGTAGCGCTTGATCTTGACTGGGTGGATATGGAGGAAGACGTTGCTGGCAATGATCAGGGCCTGGTTGCGCTGCGTGTCGGGGTAGCCGTGCCGGACGACCGATCGCCAGACGGAGGAGTTGGTGATCCGGTCGGCCAGGGTCTGCTCTCGCCTCATGCGTCCTCTCCCCAAATGATGCGCCGCGCGACGCGCGGAAACCCTCGACTCGACCCACTCCCACGGGCGACGTGTCACCCGACCGTGATTGGATGAACACGCGAACCCACCATCGGGCAGCCATACGTCGGTATGGCGCTGGGTGCGGCTATTGTCAGTCCCGGCGGTTGGGTGGTCAAGCGGGGCGACGGAGGGTGCGGGCATCCGCGCACGATTGCCCGGCGGGGCCTGGTGCGGTCGATACCGCGAGGGACGGTTACAAGCGTGGCGATGACGGGGTGGCGTCTCGATGGGTGACCCAGGAC
>JACCVE010000435.1 GCA_013698285.1 Chloroflexia bacterium
GAGGTAGACCTGGGCCGGGATCGTCTCGTCCGAGACATCGTGGTGCAGAACGATATCCTCGGGGCGTAGGCCAACGATTAGGTCTCCCTCATGCCCGGAAAGGTTGGCCACGGGCATTCGCCAGGTGCCGAAGGCACGGAGCCCCTGCTCGTCCCACGTCGCAGGGAGCAAGTTCATCGGCGGGCTGCCGATGAGCTCGGCGACGAAGGTGTTGACGGGGTGGGCGTAGACCTCCTCCGGCGAGCCGACCTGTTGCAGGTGACCGTGGTCCATAATGGCGATCCTGTCCGCCAGGGTCATCGCCTCGGCCTGATCGTGGGTGACGAAGAAGGTCGTCACCCCCAGGTCCTTCTGCAGCCCCTTGATCTCGGTTCGCATCTGGCTCCTGAGCTTGGCGTCCAGATTCGAGAGCGGCTCATCCATCAGCGAGACGCGCGGTTGGCGAACGATCGCCCGGCCGAGGGCCACCCGCTGTTGCTCCCCTCCGGACAGTTGGCCCGGCTTGCGACCCAACAGGGCACCGAGGCCCAGCATCTCCGCGACCCGGCCGACGCGCTCGTCGCGCTCCCGCTTGCCGATCCGCTGCACTTTGAGGGGGTAGGCGATGTTGGCCGCGACCGAGAGGTGGGGGTAGAGGGCATACTGCTGGAAGACCAGGGAAATGTCGCGATCGCGCGGCTCCAGGCCGACGACGCTCCGTCCCCCGATCAGGATGTCGCCGCTGTCCGGCTCTTCGAGTCCGGCCAGCATCCGGAGCGCGGTGGTCTTGCCGCAGCCTGATGGGCCAAGCATGACTAGCAACTCGCCGTCGGCCACGTCGAGTGAGAGGTCGGAGACGGCGGGCCGCGTTTGGCCCTCGAACAGTTTCGTGACCGCCTCAAACGTGACCGTGTTCATCCTCGATCCCATCTGTCGAGTCGCATCGACCAGTGCCGATTGTCACGGTTTCGCTGCCTACACCCCACGGGCGGTGCCCATCAGGCCGCGAACCATCAGCTTCCGGGTGGCGAAGAAGAGAACCAACACGGGGAGGACGTACAGAACGCCCATCGCGGCCACGATCTCGTAGCGGACCTCCATGTAGCTGCCCTCGCCCCGGGCCGCCCGGTAGAAGGCGAACGGGACGGTGAAGAATCCCGGTTCATCGACCAGGATGATCACCATCAGCACCTCGGCCCAGGCGCTCAGGAACGACAGTCCGGCCGCGACGCCGAGTCCAGGCCGGGCGACGGGTAAGAGGATCTCGAACCAGGCTCGCAGCTTGGTCCGGCCGTCGATCCAGGCCGCTTCCTCCAGGTAGCGGGGCACGGCGTCGAAGAAACCTTTCATCATCCAGGTCAGGAATGGCAGCTCGATCGCGGTGTGGACCAGGACCAGACCCAGGTAGGAGTTCCGCAGGCCCAACTCGCGGGCCAGGCCGTAGATTGGCACCATCGTGGCCGAGAGGGGCATGGTCTGGAGCAGGAGCACGGTGTAGCTGAACCAGTCCTTGCGCCGGACCGAGAGGCGGGAGAGGGAATACCCGGCCAGGGCGACGGTGAGGACCGTCAGGACCATCGTCGCGGTCGAGACGATTAGGCTGTTGCGCAGGGCGGTGCCGAAGGCGAAGCGTTCGAAGACGGCGCGGAAGTTGGCGAGCGTCGGGTCCTCCGGCCAGCGGATGTAGGCTTCGGCGCGGGAGTCGATCGCCGCCAGGACCATCCACACGAACGGGGCCAGGAAAAAGGCGATCGTCACCGCGAAGGCGATGTGGACTAGCACCCACTCGACCGGGCCACCGCCGGGCCGCTTCCGGACGACGGCACGAGGTGTGGTCGCGCCGCGTGGGATGGCATCGGCGACGGACGGTGCCGCGCCCGCGACCGGCGATGCCGGTCCGGCGACGGCGCGGGCGGTCCT
This sequence comes from Chloroflexia bacterium, assembly GCA_013698285.1. Taxonomy (GTDB): domain Bacteria; phylum Chloroflexota; class Chloroflexia; order Thermomicrobiales; family UBA6265; genus JACCVE01. The sequence continues at coordinate 1,900 of JACCVE010000435.1, forward strand.
GGTCCGCTCGATCGCGCTCATTTCACAACCATCATTGCATCAGACCTTCGGCCGGGAGACGCGGAGGTAGAACCCCGCGAACGCGAAGTTGATCGCCAGCATCACCACCGCGATGGTCGAGCCATAGGCGATGTCGTAGTCGCGGAAGGCCTGGTGGTAGGCGTAGAGGGCAATCGTCTCCGTCTGGATGCCGGGACCGCCGTTCGTGAGGGTCTGGATCAGGATGAAGGTGCCGAAGGTGGACATCGTGACCGAGAGGAGGACCAGGACGGCGATGTGGCGCAGGTTCGGCAGCGTGTGGTCCCAGAACCGGCGGGCCGCGCCGGCGCCGTCGATCCGGGCCGCCTCGTAGACCTGGGACGGGATGGTCCGCAGGGCACCGAGGAAGATCAGCATGGCGAAGGCGGTGCCGCGCCAGACGTTGACGATGATCACCGAGAGCATCGGGTAGTCGCCGAGCCAGTTGACCGAGGCGAAGCCGAATCGGTTCAGCACCTCGTTCAGGGATCCGTAATAAAAATCGAACATCGCCACCCATTGGAATCCCGCAATCACCGAGGGGTTCACCCAGGCCAGGAGGACCGCCGCGTAGACCAGTGGGGTGAGGCGATATCGACGGTTCTCGGCGTGGTCGAGGAGCAGGGCCAGGGCCAGGCCGAGCAGGAATTGGCCAATCATCGCCGACCCAACGACGAAGGCCAGCGAGTTGAGCAGCACCGTAGCCAGATCCGGATCGCTGAACAGCTTCCGGTAGTTCTCCAGTCCGACGAAGCGGGGCTCCCGGGCGGCCATGCCGAGCAAGGCCCGGTTGGTGAAGCTGGCGTAGACCGCCCACCCGGCCGGGGCGACGAAGAACAGCGCCAGCAGCACCGCGGTCGGGCTGAGCCCGGCGACGTAGGCCCGGTTGCGACGCCAGGCGGTGGACCGGTTGGGACGCGGCGGCCCAGGGGCGTCGTGAGGGGCGACGGGGACCGCGGTCATCGGGTCCGGCCCACGGGATGGGGACCGCGACGGGTCATCGTCGCCCGGACGCGCGCTCCGGCCGCGGCCGTGGCCCGGACTCGGGTGGGGAACGGGCGAGGCC
>JACCVE010000442.1 GCA_013698285.1 Chloroflexia bacterium
ATCAGGGCCGTAGGGTGCGTGATCCGATCGTCCGATCAACGTCTGGGCCAGTCGGGCGAGCCGGTGAACACGGGGCGTGCCTGGTCCTGATCCGGGCGCCTGGTGGACGCCGACTCGCCCGCGGGCATCGCGGACCCGTGGACCGATTGGGGAAGAGATGCCACAATCCGGTGGACGTCGGCGACGCTGTCGACACGGGCGCGCGGGGAGGAACGACGATGCAAGCGACGGGTGGGAACTCGCTGGTCCAGCGGATGATCGGCGCGGCACGACTCGACGTACCGACGTATGAGCAGATCGAGCACGACGAGAAGGCCACGCCCCAGGCGGCGATCGTGGTGGTGCTGGTCGCGATCGCCTCTGGGATCGGGGGTGCCGGAGACGAGACGTCGGGCATCATCGCCGGTCTCCTCAGCGCCTTGATTGGCTGGGTCGTCATCGCCGCGCTCGTCTATTTCGTCGGAACGCGTCTCCTCGCCACAACCACGACATCCGCGACACTCGGAGAAGTGGCACGGACCGTTGGCTTCTCCTACACCGCGAACCTCTTGGCCATATTCGGGTTCATTCCCGTGATCGGCCCGATCATCGCATTGGTCGCCGGTATCCTTGCCACGGTCGCGCTCTTCATCGCGGTCCGTCAGTCGCTCGATATCTCCACGGGTCGGGCGATTGCCGTCGCTCTGGTCGCGCTCCTGATCAGGATCATCATCGCGGCCATTCTCTTCGCAATCTTCTAAGACGCCGCCGCATGGCTCGATGGCCCGATGAATTGAGCGCCCGATCTGCTCGCCGAATGCACTGTGGTCTGTCCCTCGAGTGGACAGGGGCGGGCTCTCCGCCATTGCGCCGCCCCTACGGGCAACACTCGTGACGCGCCGAGGCCAGATGGACTTAACGTGGAGAGACCGCGTGTCCGAGAGAACCGAAAACCCAGCAGACGATCAGGCCAACATCCTCGCGGGGCAACGGGACTACTACCGCGCCCGGGCGCCCGAGTACGACGAGTGGATCCTGCGCCGGGGCCGCTACGACCACGGGCCGGAGATGAACGCTCGCTGGTTCGAGGAAACCGAACAGGTACGCGATGCCCTGATTGGGCTCGACATCCGTGGCGATGTCCTGGAACTGGCGGCCGGGACCGGGCACTGGACAGAGACGCTGGCCCGGACCGCCGCCAGTGTCCTGGCCCTCGATGCCTCGCCCGAGACCCTGGCGGTGGCACGGGAGCGGCTGGGACGGGCGGGATTGGCCGAGAAGGTCCGCTTCGAGATCGCTGACCTCTTCGAATGGGTTCCGGACCGGACCTACGACGCCGTGGTCTTCGGGTTCTGGCTTTCCCATGTCCCGGACGACCGGCTCCAGCACTTCCTGGCGACCGTCGCGGCATCGCTTCGGCCGGGCGGAAAGGTGTTCTGGGTCGATAGCTTGCGGCAGGATTCCGCGACCGCGCCCGACCAGCCATTGCCGGCCGAGGAGGAGGAGGTCATGACGCGCCGCCTCAACGATGGCCGTACCTTCCAGGTCATCAAGCGGTTCCGCTCGGGCGCGACCTACGAAGCCGCGTTCGCCCGGCAGGGCATCGACCTCACGGTGTCCGAGACGCCGGCGTACTTTCAGTACGCGACCGGTGTGCGGCGGGAGTGACACGGTCGGAAACCGCCAGGTCATGGCCCGCCAGATCCGACGCCGCGAAAGCCGCCACGGAGCGGTGCGAGCCACGCCCCGCCCTCCCGATACACGCCAAGGTCGGAACGGACACCGTGTTTGCCCGGAGTACACGGCGAGCGGCGCCCGTGGCATGCCGCGTTGTGAGTGTCCTTGTCCCGACCCAGGCGATCGCGGTCACGTACCCGCCAGCAACGACATCACGGGGCGGAACCCGGTCAGGGCCGGTTCCGTCACCGAAATGTAACTGATGCCGTAGCGGTCGCGACGCTCACGCAGGGTGCCGGCCATCTCCTCGGCGGTGCCGAGCAGGAAGTGGGGACTCTCCAGGGTCTCGACGGTGGTCAGGCCGAACTCCTCACCGAGGCGGGTGGCCTCGCGGTCCCGGTCGGCGGTCGGGATGACCCGGATCACGACGATATTGAGTTCCAGGGCCTCGAAGCGATCCCCGGCCGCCTCGTGGATCCAATCGCGCTTGCGGTCGGCGGCGGCGGCGGTCATGTCCTGGCGGTCCTGGCTGCCGTCCGGGGTGGCGCGGGGGTTGAAGGCGACGATGTCGGCCTGGCGGGCGGCGGTGGCGAGGACCTTCGGGCCGCCGCCGCCGACGAGGATCGGGGGGCCATCCGGCGTGGCCGGGCGGGGAGTCAGGGTCAGCCCGGAGAGGGTCGAGAAGCGGCCGGCGTGGGTGACCTCGGATTCGGTCCAGAGGCGGCGGATCACGTCGATCGTCTCGGAGAGGCGACTGATCCGGACCCCGGCCGCGTCGAAGGGGATGCCGGTCTGCTCGTATTCGGACCGCATCCAGCCCGCGCCGAGGCCCAGTTCGAAGCGGCCGCCGGAGAGGAGGTCGAGGGTCGCCGCCTCCTTCGCCAGGAGGGCGGGGTGGCGGAAGTCGGTATCGATGACGAAGGTGCCCACGCGAAGGCGCTCGGTGACGGCGGCGGCGACCGCCAGGGCCGAGAAGACGCCGTAGCCGCTCGGGAAATGGTCGGCCAGTTGTAGGGTGTCGTAGCCCAGGACTTCCGCCCGGCGGGCCTTCTCGACCCATTCCGGCCCGGAGTCCGAGGCGCGGACCTGGATGCCGAACCGGAAGGGGCGCCGCGTCGTCGCGTCGGTCATCGTGGTGATCCTCCTGTTCGATTCATCGGTCGCCGCATGGACCGTCGGTGCGGGCGATCGGGACGGGTTCGGGAACGGCGGGAGACCGGCTCCACCTTCTCCACATCAGCCTGACAGGTGACGTTCGGGCCGGTGGACCATCAAGTCGATCGCCATCCACAGGGACCGGGCGTAGGGGTAGCCGAGCAATGGTAGACCGACGGCGACCACGACCGCGATGACCTGGAGCGACAGGGTCGAGAGGTCGGTCCGGATCAACAGGGCGAGCACGAAGGCGAACCCGGCGAACTCGGCCCCGATCAGGTTCACGGCGTACGCTCCGAGGAAATAGCCTTCCTCCCGCTCGAACGGGACACCGCACCGTGGACACCGCTCCTTCAGGGTCCAGAAGCTGGAGAAGATGCCCGGCGACCCACAGTAGGGGCAACTCCGACCGAACGCCCGTGCCACGAGCACCATGAGCCGGAAGGCCGCGGCCGCGGGCAGGTCCCACAGGTCGACCCGAGCCGACCTGATCCAGTCATCTCGGGACCGGTCGTACCCCACCCGCCCACGTTCCCCCTCGCTCGCCTGGCCAGTCCGGACCCGGTGTCCACGTCACGGGGGTAGTCTAGACGCCCAGACCGGAAACGCGGATGATGGTGCCCTGCCGGGTAGCCCCCATCCGGGGCTCCACCTATCCCCGGCGCTCGCGGGAGGAAAACCGTGTCCGCACCGACCGTCGCCCCGCCCCGGATCGGGATCGTGCGCAACCAGAATATGGACTGGGAGACGCTGTCGCGCCACGTCCGCACCTTCGAGGCATGGGGGGTGGAGAGCATCTGGCTCTGCGATCACCTTCAACGGCCGAGCCGGCCGGATGACCCGTGCCTGGAGGGGTGGACCTCGCTGGCCGCCCTGGCCGCCCTGACGACGCGGGTCCGGCTCGGACTCCTGGTGACGAGCAACACGTTCCGGCCCCCGGCCCTGGTCGCCAAGCAGGCGATCACGGTCGACCAGGTCAGCGGCGGCAGGCTGGAGGTCGGCCTGGGGACGGGCTGGTTCGAGCCGGAGCACCGCCGGTTCGGGATCCCCTTCCCGGGACGCGGCGAGCTGGTCGACCGGTTCGAGGAAGCCGTCCAGATCATCGACCAGGCCCTGCGGCAGGACCGCGTCAGCTTTGCCGGCACGCGGTACCAGATCGAGGACGCCCCCTTCCTCCCCCGGACCGTCCAGCGCCCCCGGCCGCCCCTGACCCTCGGCGCCCACGGGCCGCGGATGCTGAAGATCGCGGCCCGCTACGCCGACCGGTGGAACTCCTACGGCACGGTCGAGGAAATCGCCGCCCGCAACGCGGCGTTGGACGAGGCCTGCATCACGGTCGGCCGGGACCCGGCGACGATCGTGCGCTCCCTCTACGGCTGGACGATCCCGCTGGGGGTGGACCCGTGGGAATCGGTCGATGCGTTCCAGGACGTGGTCGGCCGCTATGGCGCGGTCGGGATCGGGGAGTTCCTGATGGAGGCGCCCCGGGACGACCAGTTCCCGCTCGCCGAGCGGATCGTGGCCGACCTCGGCGCGCGGGACCGTTCGAGTGGCTGAACGGGCCGAGCCGGGCCGACGGGGGGCAGGGCGAGACGAGGGAAAGGTCGCCGGCGATCGGGCGGGTCGGGGGCCGGGAGGTCTTGAGATGGGACGGAGCGAACGCATGTCGGCCGATGACGAGCGCGACGACGAACTCGCGGGGGCGGAGGCGACCACGGGTTCCCAGGGTCACGCGGGGGCGGCCGGGCTTGTGGACCTGCTCGATATGGTCTGGCCGGAGACCGGGTTGGAAACATCCGCGCGCGTGACGGTCCGGCCCCGCGACGGGCTGACCGAGGACGACCTGGTCCAGCTCCGGCTCGATTTTCTCACCCTGGACCTGACGCCGATGGAGTTCATCCAGTTGGCCGCCTTCCTCCGCCTGTGCGTGGATGGCTTGCTCGACCAGCACCCCGCCTTGCAGCGGGCAGTGGTCAGGGCATTCGACATCCGCGATTGACCCCGACGACGGGGCATCGCCCCCGACGGCGTGACTCGTGACTCGTGACCTACGTATACCGAGTTCCCGACGCGTCCTGAAAATACGTAACTTTGCGGATTCCCAACCGGGTGCGGCAGACCTACTCTGGTGTCAGATGACATCTCCGACGGGCACCGAGAGGCGAGGGAGCACCCACATGGACGACATGGTGATCGACGATTTCCGGCAACGGATCGCCGCGTACCCGCTCGACGCACGGCAGACGACGGAGCGGATGGCCCAGTACCTGGTCGAGCACCGGCCCGGACAGTCCGGCGTGCCGGCGGTGCGGTATCCCTTCGGGCTGATGGCCCCGATCGTTTCCCGGCTGCGGGAGATGGGCGCCGACGGCGAACTCGTCGTGGTCGATATCGACAATGACCGCGTCATCGTCCGCTGGCCGCTCGACGACTAGCGGCCCCGCCGGCCCGGTGCTGGGCCGAGGTCACGATCCGGTGGGGAACGGACCGGCGTCACCGGCTCAGGCATCGTCTGGGACTAGATCCCGCGCCATGTCGAACCGGCCCGCCATCAGGCCGCCATCGACCGGTAGGACCACTCCCGTGATCCAGGCCGCTTCGTCAGAGGCCAGGAACACCACCGCACGGGCGATATCGACCGGTTCCCCGATGCGGCCCAGGGGGTACCACCGGGCGAGGCGTTCGAGGATGGCCGGGTCGTGGCGCCGGCGCTCGTCCCAGACGGGCGTGCGGACCGTGCCGGGGGCGACGCAATTGGCCCGGACGCCGCGCGGACCGTACCGGACGGCGACGTTCTGGGTCAGGTTGATCATCCCCGCCTTGGCCGCCCCGTAGGCGTCCTCCCCCAGGCCGGTCATCCCATTGACCGAGGCGACGTTGACGATCGCCCCCCGGCCCCGCTCGACCATCCCCGGCAGGGCGGCCCGGGTGCAGAGGTAGGCGCTGGTCAGGACGACGGAGACGTTGCGCTCCCAGGTCGCGAGGTCGAGGTCCAGGATGTCGGTGCCGAGCGAGACGCCGACATTGTTGACCAGCACGTCGATCCGGCCGAACTCGGCGATGGCTCTGGAAAACGCCGCCTCGACGGCGTCATGGTCGGTCACGTCGGC
>JACCVE010000567.1 GCA_013698285.1 Chloroflexia bacterium
TCGTGCGTTGTCGTAAACATCGTCGAGCACTCGTACTATACCACATGTTAGCCGTGACTAATACATCGCGGACGACGCCTGTGCGTATCGTCCGGCAGGGGTCAACGGCGTCAAGGCGCGTGATAGACTGAAGAGCCGTCCAAATGCGGTGCACCATGGCGCCCGTCCCATCCCGAGGGGACCGCGGATGCCTGTCCGGGGACGATCAAATCCGCCAGGATTGGCCTGGCCGGTCCCGCGTTCTCTCGTCCCCTGGTAGATCTCACTCCCGCATCGCCCCGAAAGGACATCGGTCGTGGCCCATCGACTCGTTCGGCGCCCTCTAGAAAGCCGGCGGCACGTGCCATCCCTGGTCGTCATGGCGACCGTGGTCCTGATCGCGGTCGTCGCCAGTGCCTGGCAGGGGCGCCTGGCCTTCGGTCACGCCGACTCGGAGGTCAGCGAGCCCGCCGCCGGATCGACGGTCGCGAACCTGCCGCCCGCTGTGGTGATCGTCTTCAGCGAGGAGGTCGTCCCGGACGGGGTCCAGATCAGGGTGATCGGACCAGATGGTGCCCAGGCCGATGCCGGGGACACCACCCTGGACCTGAACGACATGTCGCGCCGCCGGGTCTCGGTGACACTGCGGCCCGGGGGCGGCGACGGCATCTACACCGTCGAGTGGGAATCGGTCTCGGCGGCCGACGGCGACGACGACGACGGGGCCTTCACCTTCATCGTCGGCCAGGTGGGCTCCCCGGCCGCGTCGCCGGTCGCCAGCCCCGCCGCGTCGCCGGGGGCGAGCCCGGCAGCCTCCCCTGAGGCGAGCCCCGCCGCGTCGCCGGAGACAACGCCCGGTGGCTCCACGGGCTAGGCGAGACCCATGCCCGTCCCGCGCCGCCCCACCCTCCGCCCGCCCGGTCCCGGATCGCACCGTCATCCGTGGCGGCCGAGCTGGCGAGTGGTGGCCGAAGCCCTGGCGGTCGTCCTCATGCTCCTCGGGGGATGGGCGAGCCGGCCGTCTCCCGCCTCGGCTCACGCCTACCTGACCCAGAGCGACCCAGCGAATAACAGCATCCTACCGGAGCGGCCGTCCCGCGTGGTCCTCGTCTACAGCGAGCCGCTGGAGCGGGGCTACAGCCAGGCGACGCTCTACGACCAGGCCGGCACCGCCCTGCCGGGAACCGGCCTGGTAGCGGGGCCGGACGACTTCAGCATGACCCTGACTCTACCGGCGGACCTTCCCCGCGGGACATTCTCGGTGCTCTGGCGGACCCTCTCGACGGCCGACGGCCACACTGGCGAGGGGTACATCACCTTCACCCACGGCAACGACACCAGCGTCCAGTCGATCGTGATCCCCACCACCGAGGGCGCGGGCGGGCCGCCGGAGGGGGTCCGGGCGGTATCCCGCTGGCTCGCCTACCTCGGCCTGGCGGCGACCCTGGCGATCTGGCCGATGTGGGTGCTGGTGCTGCGGCCGGGCATCGCCCCGGTCTGGCAGGTCGGGCCGGCGATGATCGGCCGGATGCGGCGCTACGGCCTGGCCGCCTTCGCCCTGGCACTCCTCGGCAACGTGGTCGCCCTGGTGGTCCAGGCGCTGGGGACCGATCCGGACCGTCCACTCGCCGCGGTCGAAGCGACCCTGCGCGACACCCGCTACGGCGAGGTGTGGTTGTTCCGGATGGCCGTCCTGTTCCTCTACGGGCTCCTGCTGGCCAACTGCGCCTGGTGGCGACCCTGGAAGCGAGGACGGCTCCTGACCCTGCTGACCCTGGCGGTCACCGTCGCGCTGCCCCTCCCCTTCAGCCTGGTCGCCCACGCGGCGGCCCGCCCCACCGGGCGGGAGATGGCGATCGCCAGCGACCTGGTCCACCTCTACGGCGCCTCGCTCTGGGTGGGCGGGCTGCTGGTCCTGACGGCCGTGCTGGGCCCCACCCTGGGCCACCTGACCGGGGCGGGCCGGAAGGCGGTCCTGGGGCGGGTGCTGCCCCGCTTCTCGGCCGTGGCCCTTGCGGCGTGGGGAGTGATGGGGATCACCGGCCTCTACGCCGCCTGGCTCCAGGTCGGCAACTTCTCCGCCCTCCGCGCCACGGCCTACGGCGAATCCCTGACCCAGAAACTCCTCCTGACCCTGCCGTTGCTGGCGCTGGCGGCCTTCAACCTGCTGGTCGTCACCCGTCGCCTGCGGCGCTCGACCGGCGAGGGTGTCATCGCCTGGAGCGGCCGGTTCCGGGCCGCGGTGGCGGTCGAGGTGGTGATCGTCGCCGTGGTCCTGCTGGTCGCCGGCCGCCTGGTCGGCCAGGCTCCGGCCCGGGACGACCTGGAGCGGCAGGACGACCAGGTGGTGCTCGACCTGGCAGCGGAGGGCCGGGACGCCCGGCTGGCGATCGCCCCGGGTACCAGCGGGCTGAACCACTTCCGATTGGAGGTGGCCGGGGCCGACCTGCCGCCGGATTCGCTGGCGATCATGCGGCTGACCTTGCCCGGCCAGGGCACCGGCCAGAGTCAGGTGGAGATGACCCGGGCCGCCGGCAACGCCTTCGAGTGGCACGGCAGCGAGTTGGCCCTGCCGGGGGACTGGACGGTCCAGACGGTCGTCCGGCAGCCAGGCCAGGCCGACTGGGCGGTGACGACCACGCTGGAGCTGGGCCGGGTCCCACCGGACCTCGACATCCCGGGCCCCGCCTGGCGATTCGGCCCGTCGGCCATCCTCGGCCTGGCCCTGGTGGTGGTCGGGGTGATCGGCGTCGCGGCGGCCTCGCAAGGGCGCTGGGCGGTTCCGGCCCGCAAGGTGGTCCCGCTCGGGACGGCGGCGATGGCCCTCGGCCTGATGGTGACGATCCAGGCCCGGGCCGATCTTCCGGGGGAGCGCCTGGCGGCCACCAGCCCGCTGGCCCTCGATGTCGCCGCCGTGACCCGGGGCCAGGAGACCTACACGAGCTACTGCCTGGCCTGCCATGGGCCGGGCGGCGACGGGGACGGCCCCCTCGCGGCCTCCCTGCCCCGCCCACCCGCCGACCTGACCTCGGCCCACGGCGCGGCCCACTCTGACGAGGACCTGCTGTTCTGGGTCGAGAACGGGATCCGGGGCACCTCGATGCCCGCCTTCGGCGACACCCTGACCCCGGACCAGACCCGCGACGCCATCGCCTACGTCCGGGCAATGCAGGAGGGGGCGATCGCCCTGCGGGACGCCCCCGACCCGGCCGAGTGCGCCATCGCGCCGCGCGACCTGGCGAGTCTCTCGACCCTGGCCGCGACGCCGAGCGCCGCCCGGCCGCCGGTCGTGGCGGAAATCCCGGTGCCAGGCGCGACCCCGGCCCTGCCGGAGGG
>JACCVE010000597.1 GCA_013698285.1 Chloroflexia bacterium
GTCCAGACCCTGGTCCGCGTCGCCGTCGAGCACGGTCGGCGAGCCCGGGGGCGGTAGGACGAAATCGGAAGTCGGAAGGATGACGTTAAGGGGGCCGGGGGCCGGTCAGCGGCGGCGTGTGGGCCAGCGGGGGAGCAGCACGCCGAAGAGGAAGCCGAGGAAGGCGGCGCCGAGGAGGGCCCAGGCCAGGCGCAGGCGCGGCTCCCAGAAGATGAGCCGGACATTGATCGGGTCGTAGTTGAGCAGGACGAAGACCAGCAACAGCACGGCGACGAGGATGAGGAAGATCAGCCGGGCCCGTTGGGCGATCATGTGACGCCGTTCGGCGAAGGTGCGCCTGGGGGGTGGGGCGGGTGCCCGCGACGTCACCGGGATGCCTGTCTCCGTCTGTGCCCGCGGCGGGCGAGGTGCCTCGGCCATCGTGATGCCTCCGTGCGCGGCGAGGGGATGCCCGGTCGTATCGACCGGTCGGTTCGGGAGACCACGCGTCGCGTGGACGTGCGTCAGCCTACCCGGTCCTGGCGAATTCGCAAGGATGGTGCGGGCACCCTTCTCCTCCAGCGCGCGGCCCAGAGGTCTCGCCGGGAAGGCGATGCCCACTCGGGCAGGGTGAATCGCCGCCGCGTCCGGTCAGAGCGTCTTGTGGTAGGTGGCGAGGAGACGGACGGGTTCCATCCCCGCCCGTTCGTAGAGGCGGGTGGCGCCGGTCGGGCTCTCGGTATCGACGCCGAGGCCGACGACGTGGGTGCCGCGTCGCCAGAAGGTCTCGAAGGCGTGGGCCAGGAGGGCCGCTCCCAGACCCCGATTGCGCCAGGGGCGCCGCACGGCCAGGCTCTTGACCCAGCCGCCCCCGAGCTGGTGACCCAGCACGGCGATGCCGGCGATCTCCTCGCCGTCGAGGGCCATGAACCAGAGGGCAGGGTCGCCGTGGGACGTCGCGTGGTGGGCGAACCACTCCTCGAAGCTCTCGGGATAGTAGCCCCAGTGGTCTTGGAAGGCCTCGTCGAGGGCGACGTAGAGGCGTTCCTGGTCGGCCCGGTCCCGGCAGGCGACGACGTGGATGCCCTCGGGCCAGGTGGCCGGTTCGGGCGGCACGGCCGGGTCCAGCGTCCGGCGCATCCGGAAGAAATGGCGGGCGGGCTCGAATCCCGCCCGTCCCAGCAGCGACACGGCGTCGGGATTGTTGGCGTTGATGTAGTTCTTGAGGACGGGGCGCTCGTCCCCGGTCACCCCGGCGGTGTCTGCCCTGGCTCGGGCCTCGATCAGGGCCAGCAGTGCCGTCCCGACGCCCCGGCCATAGTGGGCGGAGTGGGTGTACCCCTCACTGTCGACCCGGGACCGGTCCTCGCTGTGATGGGCCTGGGCGAAGCCGGCGACCTCGCCGTCCGGGGTCAGTACCATCCAGGCGTGGCTGGCGAGGTCGGTCGTCTCCCATTCTTCCTTGAAGTCGTCCAGGGTGTAGTCCGGCTCGCCGAACTCCGCCAGGTCGGAGGCGGCGATGACCGCGAAGACGCGTTCCAGATCAGCCGTGACCGGGGCCTGGACGGTCCAGCCCGGCGACAGGCTGACGGCGGGGTCGGGGGCGGCGTCGGCCCCGGCTCCGGCGCGAACGCCCGTGCCGGCAGACCCGGCATGGTCCCGCGAGGGGGCCGTGTCGGTCTCGCCGGTCATGGTCCTCTCCTTCGTTGGGGCACCGTGGTGCGGCCGCCGGGCGGTGGCATCGGGTCGGGATCCCGTCGTGATTGGCGGGTATCCTACCCCGAGCAGTGGGTCCATGGTGGCGTGGCTGACCTGGTTGGCCATGGACGGTGAGGGATGGGGGAGATGGGTGTGGTGACGACGACGCGGGCGACGGGACCATCGCGGCCGCCGGTGGAGGTCACCGGCCGGCCGGGGCGGCCGGTGACGGTCGAGGACCTGCTCCGGTTTCGCCTGGTCGGCGAGCCGGTGATGGCCCCGGACGGCGCGACGGTCGCTGTCGCGGTGACGGAGATCGACGGCGAGGCGGACGCCTACCGCTCGGCGATCTGGCTCGTCCCGACGACCGGCGAGGGGCCGCCCCGGCGCCTGACCGCGGGGACCAAGCGCGACGCCGCGCCGCGCTGGTCGCCGGACGGCAGCCGTCTGATCTTCACCTCCGACCGCGACACGGAGAAGGCCCAACTCTGGCTGATCGCCGTCGATGGCGGCGAGGCCCGACGACTGACGAACCTCGACACGGCCGCGGGCGACGCCGCCTGGGCGCCGGACGGGCGACGCGTCGCCTTCGTCGCCAAGGTGAAGCCGGAGGACCCGAACCCGGACAGCGACGTCAAGGTCATCACCGACCTCCGGTACAAATACGACGGGGAAGGGTTTCTCGGCGGCGCCTGGCGGCACCTCTTCACCCTCGATGTCGATGACCCGGACGCAGAGCCGGTGCAGATCACCACTGGCGACTTCGATCATCTCCACCCGGCCTGGTCGCCGTCCGGGCGGGAGATCGCCTTCACCGCCAACCGGGTCCCGGACTGGATGCTCTCCCGCGTCACGGACATCTGGAGCGTGGTCCCGGCGGCCGGGGCCGCACCGCGCCGCCTGACCCCCGGCGACGGCGCCCTCGGTCTGCCCACCTGGTCTCCGGACGGCACGACGGTCGCCTGCGTCGGGTCGCGTCCGCTGGAGGAGATGTGGCAGCGGTCCCACGTCTGGCTGGTCCCGGCTGGCGGAGGTGAGCCGTCCTGCCTGACGGAGTCGTTCGGGCCGGGCGTCGGGGACGGCGCGATCGACGACCTGGGCGGCTTCTCGGCCCGCCCGCCCGCCTGGACCCCGGACGGCGAAGCGCTCATGTTCGTCGCGGCCAACGCGGGGGAAACGCACGTCTACCTCGTCTGCCGCGACGGTGGCCAGGTCCAACCCGTGACGGCGGGGGCCCGCCGGGTGGCCGCGTTCAGCCTCGACCCGACCGGCGCGGACGGGAGCCGCTTCGCCTGCGCGGTGGCGGACCCGGTGACCCCGTTCGAGGTTCACCTCGTCGAGGCGGGATCGCCCGAACGAGCGTTGACGCCGTTCAATGCCGCCGTGGTGGCCGAGATGGC
>JACCVE010000630.1 GCA_013698285.1 Chloroflexia bacterium
GAGCCGGGGCGCCCCGCCACGCGACCGTCGCCCCGACCCCAACGTCGCGGACGGGTACGGCAACGGGCCCGGCGGCGAACCCCGGACCGAACGGGCCGAGCGGATGGGGCGCCAAGAGCGGCCGGACCGGATGGAGCGGCCAGCCAGGCTGAATCAGCCGCGCCCGGATCGGGTCGATGCCGAGGAGGAGACGGTCGCCAAGGAGATCGTCGGCACCCTGCTCGGGCACATGGGCATCCGGGCCGAGGTGGTCGCCACCGACAACCCGTCCCTGGTCCCGCCGGACGACGAGGAGCCCCCGACCATCTTCATCGATATCCTGGGTCGCGACCTCGGGCACCTGATCGGCCGCCGGGGCGACAACCTGGGGCAACTGCAATACCTGGTCAACTTGCTCGTCAACCACCGCCTGGGGACATTCAGCCGGGTGATCCTCGACGTCGAGGGGTACAGGTCGCGGCGGGAGGAGTCGTTGATCGGCCTGGCCGAGCGGGTGGCGCGGCAGGTCGCCCGGGGCGGGCAGCCGATCACCCTGGAACCGATGCCGCCTAACGAGCGACGGATCATCCACCTGATGTTGCGGCCGAACCCGGCCGTCTCCACCGAGAGCCACGGCGAGGGCAGCATGCGCCGGATCACGGTCCTGCCGCGTGACTGAACCTCCCCGTCGTCGCCCGGCCGTACGGCCCGCGACCCCCCAACCGGCCCCGAGGGTTCCCGAGCCGGTCACCCCCCGCCAGCCCCTGGCGGCCGGGCACACGTTCACGGCGATCCAGTCGCACCGGACGCCGCAATACCTGGTGATAGGCCACATCACCGCCGACCTCCAGCCGGATGGGCGGGTCGTCCTCGGCGGCACGGCGCTCTATTCCGCCCTGACGGCGGTGAAGCTGGGCTGGCGCACGGCGATCCTGACCCGGGGCGTCTTCGGCCGCACGGTCGCGGGGATGGATGTGCCTGGCCTAGACGCCTACGCGGGTGACCTGAGCATCATCTGCCAGGAGGCCGAGGTGCCGACGACCTTCGTCAACGAGTACCAGGCCGACCGCCGGGTCCAGACGATCCGCCACTGGGCCGGGGAGATCGACCTGCGGGGCCTGCCACCCCACTGGCGCAACGCCCGGATCGTCCACCTTGGCCCGATCGCCCAGGAGATCGACCAGCGCCAGACCGGGGCCCTGACCCCGGAGTTCCTCGGCGCCACTCCCCAGGGCTGGATGCGCGAGTGGCCGCGCGAGGGGGGCGGCAAGGTCCGTCACGTCGCCCTGCGGCTGGCCCCGTCCCTGCTCGGCCGGATGGACGGCCTGGTCGTCAGCGTCGAGGAGATCTCGCAGTCCCGGGATGCCGTCGAGCGGGTCGGCCGCCATCGCCTGAGCGCGATCACCCAGGGGCCGGGCGGGGCGCGGATCCTCCACGGCGGGCAGCAGACCGACCTGCCGGGGTTCAACGTGAAGACGGTCGACCTGACCGGCGCCGGAGACGTCTTCGCGACGGCCTTCTTCATCCGGGCCGCCAGCCAGGACGGGGCCGCCGTCACGGCGGGCCGGTTCGCCAACGCCGTCGCCGGCCTCAGCCTGCGCTCGGTCGGCTCCGACGGCATCCCGACGATGGCCGAGGTCGAGGCCCTGCTGGCGGCGAACCCGGACCCCGCGCTGAGCCGGTGACCCCTTGGACCGGTGAGCCGTTGGCCCCGGGTCGTTCGCGCGATGTACGCCCCAATGCGACCGAACGGATCGTTGAATGTTGTGATATCTGTCGTAGGGGCGCCGATCGCTGCGCCTTTCAATGGCACGTGTGGTTTGTTCTCGGACAATCGTTAGGCGGAAGGCCGTAGCAAGCAGCGCCCCTACAGAATGTGTGCCAAAATCGACGACGTGACCCTGGAGGGCACGGGAGGCCGGGGTATACTCCGGCGATCGCTTCCACCATGCCCGTTTCCCCAGGAGGACCCGCCCCCGATGACCGCGACCGCTGCCCAGTCGCCCGTGACAACGCTGGATGAGACCGGGACCGTGATCGCGGGTCGGGCCGTCCGGGTCCGGTTCGCGCCGAGCCCGACCGGTTCGCTGCACATCGGCGGGGCCAAGACGGCGCTGTTCAACTGGCTGTTCGCCCACGGCGAGGCGCGTCGGCAGGGCCTGACCGGTACGTTCATCCTGCGGGTCGAGGACACCGACCGCAATCGCCTCGTCCCCGGCGCCGAGGAAGGCCTGCGGGATGCCCTCCGCTGGCTCGGCCTGATCTGGGACGAGGGGCCGGACGTCGGTGGCCCGGCGGAACCCTACCGGCAGAGCGAGCGCACCGAGACCTACCTGGCGGCGGCCGAGGACCTGATCGCCGGGGGGCACGCCTACCGGTGCTACTGCACCCGGGACCGGCTGGAGCGGGTCCGGACCGAGCAGCAGGCCCGGGGCGAGGCCCCGGGGTACGACCGCCACTGTCGCGCCCTCCCCCCGGAGGAGCGGGCGGCGCAGGAGGCAGCGGGCCTGCCGTCCGTCGTCCGCTTCGCGACCCCGCGCGACGGCGAGACCGTGGTCCGGGACATGATCCGGGGCCCGATCACGTACCAGAACGTCAACCTGGAAGACCTGGTCCTGCTCAAGTCGGACGGTTACCCGACCTACCACCTGGCCAATGTGGTCGACGATCACGAGATGGACATCAGCCACATCATGCGCGGCGACGAGTGGATCCCGACGGCGCCGGTCCATACCCTGCTCTACGCCGCCCTCGGCTGGGAGATGCCTGCGATCGCCCACCTGCCGCTGATCCTGGCCCCGGGTGGGGGGAAGCTCTCCAAGCGCCACGGTTCGACGGCGGTCGAGGAGTTCAGGACGCAGGGCTACCTGCCCGAGGCCCTATTGAACTACCTGGCCCTCCTCGGCTGGAGCTTCGACGCCTCGACCGAGCTGTTCCCGCCGGAGCGGTTGCTGGAGAGCTTCACCCTGGCCCGGGTCAGCCCCTCCCCGGCCACCTTCGACTACGCCAAGCTGCGCTGGTTCAACCAGCAGTACATCAACCACGTCATCTCGGTCGATGACCTGGCCGGGCGGGTCCTGCCCTTCCTGAGCGGGGCCGGCCTGGTCCCCGATGGTCCTGCTGACGCTTCCCACCCCGCCTTCGGCCAAGTGCGGGAGTTGTCGGCCCTGCTCAAGGACCGGTTGGAGACCCTGGCCGACGCGCCGGAGCACATGCGCTTCTTCCTGGTCGACGAGTTGGACCCCTACGACCCTGCTCTGCTGGTCCCCAAGAAGGTCGAGCCCCTCGACGCCCTGGCGGCGCTGGAGGCGGCGGGGACGGCCCTGGCCGGGGCGGATCTGGCCGACGAGGCCGGCACCGAAGTCAAGATGCGCGCGCTGGCCGACGAACTCGGCCTTAAGGCCGGCCAGCTCTTCATGGCGATCCGCGTCGCCACGACTGGCCGGACCCAGTCGCCCGGCCTCTTCGCCACCCTGCGGGCGATCGGGCCCGAGCGGGTCGGAGAACGGATGGCGCGGGCGGTCGACGCCCTGCGCCGGCACGGTGACGAGGTGGTCGGGGCGGACGACTGAGGACGGAAGTCGGTAGACGGGAGGCGTAAGGCGTAAGACGTAAGACGTTAGGGGGCAGGGCCAAGACGGTCGGGTCCTGCGGCGTAACGTCGGGAGGGTCGGCGGCGACTCATCCCCGGTGTCGATCGGCGGTGGGTTCGCCGGGTCCGGTCGCTGGCGATCGGGGCGGACTGACCGGATGGGAGTGGCTCGTGATGACGGATCAACGACGGGTGTCTCGGCGGGCGTTCGCCGGCCTCCTGGGGATGGGCCCGCTGGCTGGCCTCGGGCGGGGGATGGTGCGCGCGGTGGGCGGCCCGGTGGCCGGGGTCTCGTCGGTCGACCACGTGTCCTCCGCCGCCTTGTCCCAAGCGTCGCCCGCCGCCTCACCCCAAGTCGTCCCCGGGGCATCCCCGGACGCGGTTGAGGGCTATGCCTATCCGGAGTGGTTGGTCGATCCGGCCTGGGTGATGGCGAACGGGGCGGACCCCGCGGTGCGGGTCGTGGCCCTGACCCCGGCGGCGGACTTCGCGGCCGGGCACGTCCCCGGTGCCGTGGGGATCGATTGGCCAGCCTTCGAGTTGGGCGACACCGGCGAAGAGGCGATTACCGCTTGGGAGGAGGCGGCCGCCGCGACGCTGGCGGCCCTCGGCGTCGGCCCGGACCAGACGGTGGTGGCCTACGACGGGGGGACGCTGTTTGCCGCCCGGCTCTGGTGGGTGCTGGACTACCTCGGTCACGGCGACGTGCGCATCCTGAATGGCGGGTTGCCCGCCTACCTGGCGGCGGGCGGGCCCGTCGAGGCCGGGCCGGTCGAACCCGAGGCCGCCGTCGACCCGTACCCCGTCCGGTCCCGGCCCGAGACCCTGGCGACCCTGGACGAGGTGCTGGCCGGATTGGGGGACGAGGCGGTAGTGCTGGTCGATGCCCGGCGGCCGGAGGAGTACGTCGCCGGGCACATTCCCGGCGCGATCAACCTCCCCTACCCCGCCAATGCCGAACCCGTCCCGCCCGGATTGCCGCTCCCCGGCCCGGCCGGGACACCGGCGACCGGGGCGGCCGACGACCCCGCCGCGCGTCCCCTCCCTCTGGTCTGGAAGCCGGCCGCCGACCTGCGCGCCCTCTATGCCGACCTCGGCGTAACCCAGGTCAAGACCGTAATGCCCTACTGCACCACCGGTGTTCGCTCGGCCGTGACCGCGTTTACCCTGCGGCTGGTCGGGTACGAACGCGTGGCGCTCTACACCGGGTCGTGGGCCGAGTGGGAGCGCGACCCGACCACGCCGAAGGAGACGGGGGACGGTTCGGGGACGCCGCGATAGGCGGTGACGCCGGCCGCGCGCCGTACTTTCCCGTCCCCTCCCCAACGCGGGCCGCTTTCCCGTGCCTCCCCGGTTCTCCGGCCACCGCCACGCGGCCACCGCGTGGTCTGCGGTCCAGAGGGGCGCCCGTCCCTTCTCCGGGTCGTGGGGGGTGCGGCCGACCGTCCCAAGCCCCTGGACTAATCATCGCCGGCGTAGGGACCGGTGCGGTGACGGCGTGGAAAACACCCCATCTGGGCCCGGCCGGCTCGTCCCCCGGTGTTTGGGGGCGACCCGAAGGGGCGCTCGGGTTGACAGTTGGCTAGGGTATCGTTACCCTGCCATTCAGATAATGCTGAATGGTTACCCGATCGTGAATAACATGGGGATGCGGCCGATGGCTGGTGGGTCCGCGGGCGCTCCGGGTCTCGAACCCGAGGATGTGCGCGTCGTCTCGGACGTGGACACGCTGCGCCTGCTCGCCCACCCCCTGCGACTCCGGATCATCGAGGCGCTTCGGACCGAGCCGCTGACGGTCAAGGGGCTGGCAGCGGTGCTGGAGACCTCCCAGACCAAGCTGTATTACCACGTCAACTTGCTGGCCGAGCGCGGGCTGATCCGCGTGGTCGAGACCCGCCAGGTCTCGGGCATCACCGAAAAGCGATATCGGGTGGCCGCCTACCGGCTGACCGTCGGCCGGGATGTGCTGCACGGCGGGGATGATGGGGGCGATGCCGACGGTTCGGACGCGCTCGACGTGTTCCTCTCGGTGGTGCTGGACGAGAGCAAGAGCGAGATCCGCAAGAGCGCCCGGGCCGGGTTGATCGACCTCTCGCGAGGTGAGGACCTGGCCCGGGGCGGCCTGGCCCTCGGTCGCAAGTGGATGCGCCTGACGCCGGCCCAGGCGCACGAGGTCTGGACCCGGACGATGGGACTGGCCGAGGAGCTGGCGGAGGCCTTCGCCCACGAGGGGGGCAAGGCCGAGTCCGGAGACGCCGAGCCCCGACTGTACGAGATGCTGGCGGGACTCAACCCGATCCTGCCCCCGGCCGGGGCCGAGCCGGGTACCGGCGGCGAGCGGGGCACGGTGCCGCTCGCCGCCTCACCGTCCATCCCGCCGGCCGCCGAACCGCCCGTACCGCCGGGCGACGAGCCCCTTGGCGACGTACCGCCGGGCGACGACTTGCCAGTTGTTCCGGTCGCCGACGGCCGGCCCGGGTCCAACCGCGTGGGCCGAGGGGATACGCCTCCTGATCCATAGACAAGACGAATGACCGCGGCGGGTCGCCGGTCCGGGCCGTGTCCGGGAGTCTCGTCGGATCGCCAGATGAGCGGCATCACCAGCGCCACCGTCACCGTGGGGAGACCAGATGTCCACGCCGATTCCATCGACCGGACCGGGGGACACCGGGCGACCCGGCACTACGCCGGGGATGTCTCGCGATTTTTGGCTGTTCTTCGCCGGGCAGAGCGTCTCCAACCTCGGCAGTTCGGTGACGACGTTCGCGTTGCCGCTGCTGGTCTTCAAGCTGACCGGCTCGGCGCTCGACCTCGGCCTGGCGACGGCGGCGACGTTCCTGCCGTTCCTCCTCTTCGGGCTGGTGATCGGGGCCTGGGTCGATCGGGTCGATCGCCGCCGCCTGATGATCGCCACCGACCTGGTCCAGGCGGCGACGCTCGCGGCCATCCCGCTCCTGGCGGCGGCCGACCTGCTCTCCGTCTGGGCCGTCTACGCGGTCGCCTTCGCCAGTTCGACGTTGCGGATCGCCTCCGACGCCGCCCAGTTCGCCGCCATCCCGAGCCTGGTCCCCGGGGACGACCTGGTGACGGCCAACGGGCGCATCCAGGCCAGCTATTCGGCCGCCTCCATCTCCGGTCCCCCGCTCGCCGGGCTCCTCGTCGCCCTCGTGCCGGTCGAGACGTTGTTCCTGGTCGATGCCGCCTCGTTCGTGGTCTCGGCGGGGTCGCTGGCG